>JBBSGY010000018.1:0-12530 GCA_038253645.1 Acidimicrobiales bacterium | reverse complement strand
AGAACGCAGGTCCGCTGTATGCCCCATCCCCTTCCTTCCGCGCGTTCGAAAGACCGATGGTTGTCGAGTTTGTTGCTACGACGCCACCGATGTCATGTTCAACAACGATCTCAACCGTGGACTCAATATCTTGTCTGTCCAGTTCTGGCCCGACTTTGACAAGCAGTCGGTGTCGCAACGCCGGATCGCCCGCGCTGAACGAGTCGAGCTCATCGACAATCGCAGCGACAATTTCATTCAACGGTTCAAATTTCTGAAGTGCTGCAAGGCCTGGAGTATTTGGAGATGAGACATTCATCACGTAATAGTCGGGCAGACCATGTTCCAACCATAATGTGGCGGTTGTTCTTACCAGTGCAGCGCATTCGGTGGCGGAACTCTGAGCCGGCGTGCTTTTCATGGTCCCGATGTTGAGACCGATCGGCATTCGCACAAACTTCAGTTGTTCGATTCGCTTCAGCACAACATCGATGCCGTCTCCGGGAAAGCCCATTGCATCGAAGACGCCGTGTCTGGGAATCACCACGACTCGCGGGCGCGCGTTTCCGAGTTGAGCTTGCATTGTCACGGTTCCGACCTCGACAAACCCAGGCTGTAAAATGGCGTCGAGTGCTTGAACCATCGTCGCGTTCTTGTCGAAGCCTGCAGCAATGCCGAACGGACTTGGAAAGACGACGCCGTCGAGCAATGTTTGTGTCAGCCTCGCGTCAGGCTCGCTCTGCCCGTTCGAGAGCAGCAGGCGAAGATGGCGTCGCGATTCGAGAATGCTCATCGCTGCCAGGAGCCAATTGTGTGCAGTCTCCGCGTCGTCACGCGTCAAGCGTTGTGTAGGTGGAAGCACGATCCTTCTGTACAACTTGTCCAACAATTCAAATTGCCGAATTCAGGCTCACGGAGCGAAGTGTGGCTGTTGCACACGACGAAGATCCGCTTCGCCCAATAGGTATCCGAGTAATCGCTCCAGACCGATGCCAAATCCCACTGAATTACCGGTTGGAATTTTCCTGCCGACCCAAAACATTTCAAGCTCATTGTGATCCCGCAGTCCGCCGGAAAGGATCTCGCCGTTTCCGTGCGGGAGTAACAGGTCAAAGCCCGTTGATAGCGACGTGTCCGCCTTCGATTGATTCAGGCGTGGCTTTCGTGTTTGCGGTGTGTGAAGAATCCAAGCGGGGCGCTCCAGGCGACCAGACAATGACACGGCCAATGTGTCGTATTCCGAAGGACCGAGATTGCTGTGGAATTCGATCAGATCGATCTCGTCGATTCGATCGAATACCGCCGCCGGCGGTTGTAGTAGCTCCTCTGAGAAGTTATGCGCAATTGCGCCCAGCAATTCTTGAGCGACCGCCCTTGCATGCGCTTGAGTTGCTTCAAGAAACTCGAACTCGATTTGGTAAAAGGTGTTCAAGTGCCTTCCGCGGAGGAGGCGTTGTGGCGACTCCCGTCGGTAACAGGGTGCTACGCAATAGACGTTTCCCACCAACAAGGATGCCAGCTCCTTTTGAAACGTCTGCGATGCCGGCAAGACATACTCGTCTGCAATGATGCTCTGCGACGCCGCGAACTCGAGCTGTGGTGCCGTTGGTGACGACAGTATCTCTGCCGCGTTGACATCTTGGGCGAACTGCCGAACGGTGTTCAATACGTTGCTGTAACAGCCATAAATGTCTTGTTGCTGAGGGGTCTCAAGCACACGTGGCGATGTCATTTATCAGTTCGTCCTCAGCATTCTGCTACGCGAGTATTGGATTTGCGACCAGAACTGTATGGACGGACGTTGCGAGAGGGTCAAGGCGATCTAGAACACTGTCGCGGCGAAGACTCCACGTCAGGGTTGGCGCAAATTGAATTCGCGGATATAGATAGACCTTGTGCAATTCCCGGACGAAGACATGACAAACCAGCGCGACGAGATACGCACCATTGGGGAACTGGCGCGCAAAGCGCGACTCACGGTTCGCACATTGCGTCACTATGACGAAATTGGGCTCCTAAAACCGCACGGACGTACGCGTTCTGGCTACCGGCTCTACTCCGACCATGATGTTGACCAACTAAATCTGATCGTCGAATTGCGAGAATTGGGCCTTCCCTTGAAGCAAATCCAGCGCGCTCTTCAGGGTGGACTAGCGGAGGTGACCGACTGCGTGCGGGAACTTCTTCCGGCTGTCGAGCAACAACTCTTGTCCGACCAGCTTCGTCGAGATCGGCTCACAGAGTTGCTTCAAACGCTTGATGGGGATGGTGGCTCATCGACAGCGAAGCCCTCATCGCGAGCAGTGAATATTCAACAGCCATCAATGACAGAGGCGGGTAGGATTCTCAAACTTGGTGCGGTGTACTCACTAACCGGTGTGGCGCAGATTCACGGACTTTCGGCGCGGAACGCGATTTGCCTTGCGCAAGAGGAGATCAACAGCGCTGGCGGTGTCGCCGGAGCCATGATCTCGGTTGACATAGAAGACGACGCGTCAGACAGAGCTCAAGCAGCGCTACATACCCGGCGCTTCATTCAACAAGGGCAAGTGGTTTGTCTACTCGGCCCCGGTGTATCGCATCTCGCAGTGGCAGCACACTCGGTTGCAAACACAATGCAGACACCGATGATTGCCTCGAGCAACCCTGGCCTAGACATTCTCGGACCGAGTTGCCCGTATCCCTGCGAATTCATTTTCCGCACGTCTATGGGGGAAGACGTCATTCTACAAACCGGACTGGATGTGTACTCCCGTCGAAGTCAGCCGAAGACGGGCGTGCTTATCTGGACGAGTGACGACAAACTTTCGTCCGACGGAGCGCAGATCATCGGCGGAAACGCGAATGACTACGGCATCGACCTTCTGGACTCCATCGAGTTCTCGAAGGCCGAAGAAGACCTTTCGACGTACGCTCAGCGCGCGATCAAACATAATCCGGACGTAATCTTTGTTACCTCGATCGGCGAGCGTCCTGCGCACGTCATGACTGCCGTTCGGAAACTTGGATTCCAAGGCGGCTTCTTCGGTGGATACAGCTTCAATCCTGCCGCTGTTGTGGCGGCCGCATCGGCGGCAGGCCGAGGCGCGCAATCGATTACCAATTGGCATGTTGACAACAAAGTTGAGACCAATGCCGAATTCGTGAGGAATTACCGAAGGAAATTTGGTTTGTACCCCGACTACCAAGGTGCGCAAGCGTATGCGGCGATGCTTGCAATCGCAGATGCGTCACAGCGCGCGAACCTGACTTTTGTCGACGCTGTGGGAGATCGTTTGCGTCTCCATCGCGCGCTCGCATCGACGAACATTGAAACACCCCTCGGCCGTCTTCGCTTTACTCGCGAGCACGATGTGAGCTTCGACACCTACTTAGTGGAAATGACAGGCAAGGGCGATCAGAAAATGATCGCGAAAACCACGCGTTGATCATGGTGAGAAACGATGCAGCATCGATCGCACGCACTACCACGGCTCGCGTGCACTCGGCTCCTTTGTGCGGATCCGGTTGCACACGACAGATATGCCGCCGTACCGGATCGCGCTTTGCGTGAAGGCGAGGTTGGCCGACGCCACGGATTCCCCGGCGTTTCCTGCGGCTTCTCAGCCGTGATCTCGGATTCTCGAGGTCGGATCACGACTGTAAGGACGCAGGAAAGTCACGTTGCTCTTTCGGTCTAACTTGTCCCAAGTGAACATCGCGCTCGTCACTGGCGGAAGTAGGGGCATCGGGGCGGCGAGCGCCGTTCGGCTGGCGAAGGACGGTTGGACCGTCGCCGTCAACTTTCGAGCCAACGCAATTGCAGCCGACGTCGTTGTTGCGCAATGTCGTGATCAAGGAGCCGACGCTCTCGCCATTGCGGCAGACGTAGCCGTTGAGGAGCAGGTGCAGTCGATGTTCCGCGTTATCGATCATGAACTAGGCCCGCTCTCGGCGCTTGTCAACAACGCAGGCGTAGTGGTCGCGCCACCGTCGCGAGTTGCAGATCTTTCATTTGAACGTTTGCAGAGAATTTTCTCCATCAACGTCATCGGATCATTTCTTTGTGCTCGCGAAGCCGTCAATCGAATGTCGTTCCGCAACGGAGGCAGTGGCGGAAGCGTTGTAAATGTGTCGTCCATCGCTTCACGATTTGGTGGACCCCATGAGTACGTCGATTACGCGGCGACAAAGGGAGCGATCGACACGATGACGCTCGGGCTGTCGAAAGAGGTAGCCGAAGAAGGGATAAGAGTAAATGCGGTGCGCCCCGGGCTCATTCATACCGACTTCCACGCAAGTGGAGGCGATCCTGATCGCGCAGATCGCATGGGAACAACCGTCGTTCCGATGAAGCGCGCCGGCGAACCTTTGGAGGTGGCAAACACGATTGCATGGCTGTGCTCGCCTGAGGCCAGTTATGTAACGGGCGCCTTGATCGATGTATCCGGAGGTAGGTGACCAGAGTTGGGCCCACTGGATCTACAAATCCGGGAGCATTATCCGTGGCTCGGATACTTTCACGGCCCAGAAGAGCTCACGCCAAACGCGGCAGGGGAACCGATCAATCCTGCCGAAACCCAGCGGGATTCGGCAGGATTGGCTCGAACTCTACGCGCGAGCGACCTCGGTTCGTAGGTCAGCGGCGAGAGCTGGTTATCGCTCGACCACTCGCTCGGTAACGACTCCACGGCGCCGCCGCGACGCAGTCGTATAGAGGAACAATCCCACGACGAGGCCGATGGCTCCGGCGACCATGAGTATGTTTCCGATCATCTGCAAGTCGACTGAGCCGACCGAGAAATTGGTTGCAAAGCGAAGAATGGCTCCGACAGCAATGAGGAAGATGCTCGATCCGATTGTCATTGGTTTTCCTTTTTAGCGCTCGATTAATGGGTTCCGTACCCGCTACGGGTAGTGGTCAAACATTCACTTGTCCACACTTTCTGCGAAAAGCATCGTCGTCGGCGCCCCACCAAAGGAAAAGGGAAGGGGAACTGTGTGCACCCCCTGCCCTGCCAGGGCAATATCTACACACAGTTCCATCTCCGGACCGACTATCAGCCGCACACCTCTTCTGCGTCGGCAACGCCTTGGCCGACCCAGAGGTTGGTCACCTTGTTATCGCTGATGAACATTTTCATTGGGCCGTCATTGCCACGCGTAACCAGACGTTGATCCAGGTTCTTGCTGTCGCCCTTCTCTTCCGCGGCCGGGTAGGCGCGCTTCACCTGGTCGACGGTCGAACCAATGCCGATGCCTTCGGAAGTCTTCACCGCGCTGCCGGCAGAGATGGAGGCGCCAATTATCTTGCCGCCGTCGCCGAGGAAGAACTGGAGTGTGAGCACGTCGACCGGCACTGCTTTGCAGTACTCCGGCGGGCTGCCGACAAGTGCATCTTCGAGAATCCGCTGGCCTGTAAGCAGACGAGCCTGGTCGACTGTCGTCTCTCCGAATTTGATGGGCCCGATTCCGTTTTTGCGCAACAATGACGAGTTGCTCAGCGGCGTGGTAACTGTCGTCGTCGTGGACGCAGGCGCCGACTGTGACCCCGAGCCGCCTCCGCATCCGGCGAGAAAACAACAGAGGAGGAACGTGAGTAAACGGCGACGCATCAGCCAAGGATCGGTTATGAGTGGATTGGTGTCAATGTTGCGATGGAGGTTGCAATCGGACCTGCATGGATAAGTAGGTCGCTCGGATAACAACATGTGTCGGAAATATGTGTCGGAAATCGAACGAGGTGCAACGTCTATCACCGTCAACTCAAAGCTCAAAGCTCACATCCCGCACGCTCTCACAGCGCACGGCGTATGCGCTTGTCACCGGCGTTATTGGTCTCGCGCTGTTCGCATCGGCAACGCCGTCCCCGCTCTACGGCATGTATCGCCAACTTTGGGGATTTTCTCCTGTTGTACTAACGCTTGTTTATGGGACATACGCGTTCGGCGTACTCACCACGCTCATTCTCGCCGGTCAAGTTTCTGATGATGTCGGACGGCGACCGGTTCTGCTCGGCGCATTGGGCACCCTCATCGGCGCAACGGTCGTGTTCATGTCGGCCACTTCGGTTGCGTGGCTCTTTGTCGCACGCGCGATTCAGGGTCTGGCCACCGGGCTCGCACTCGGAGCCGCAAGCGCTGCGATGCTCGACCTGCACCCACGCCGCGATCCGGCAGCAGTTGGTCTTGCCAACGGGGTCGTCAGCGCTACAGGTATGGGTCTGGGCGTGCTCGTATCGGCAACCTTTATCGAGTTTCTTCCTGCGCCGCGAGTGTTGCCTTACGTGGCGCTTTTCGTGTTGTTTGTTATCGCGTTCGTAGGCGCGTTGCTGATGCCCGAGCCGACGGAGCGGCGTTCGCGATTCAGGCTTACCCCGCAGCGCCCGAGTGTGCCGCGTTCGGTGCGTCCCGAGTTTATTCTCGCGGCGCTGGGTGTTACCTCATCGTGGTCGATTGGCGGACTATTTCTCTCGCTTGGTCCACAGCTGGCGGGCCATCTTTTCCGCACCACGGACCACCTCATCGGTGGCGTCAGTGTGTTCGCTCTTGCTGGAACGGCCGCTTTCGCGCAGCTTGCATTCGCACGTTCCAAGCCGTGGCTGGGAGCCGCCGCCGGATCCGTCACGCTTGCCGGGGGAATGAGCGTTCTCGTGGCTGCCACGGCGATCGATTCCGGTCCGCTGTACCTCGCCGGCACGATCATCGGTGGGGCGGGATTCGGGGTGGCGTTTCTTGGCGCGCTGCGGGCGCTCTCAGCGGTCATTCCGCCAGGGCAGCGGGGCGCGGTGATGTCGGCGTTCTACATCGTTGCTTACACAGCATTGTCAGTGCCTGCGATCCTCGCGGGCGCGGTTGTCACACCGCTGGGTCTATCAACGACATTCGAAATCTTCGGGAGCATTGTCGCGGCGCTCGCGCTCATTGTTGCGATCCTGGCGTGGCGAATGCGTTCGCGGTTGGCAACTCCCGCGATCGCCGACAGCCAGGCGCCTGGGATGCTCCTCTAGATGTCGGTCGTCGCACGACCATTGTCCCCTCAGGGGCACATAGTCCGCGTGAGGGGACAATGGTCGTGGAGAGAGTTTGTTTAGGACTTGCGTAGTGCATACTTAGTATGCATACTGAGTATGTGTCCATTCGACAGGGTCTTCTTACCTTCCTCGATACCGAACCGAGCTACGGCTACGAGCTGAAGACGAAGCTCGAAGCCGGTGCTGCGGGAACGTGGCCGCTCAACATCGGCCAGATCTACACGACGCTCGGCCGACTCGAGCGCGACGGCCTGGTGCGTTCTGAAGGTGCCGATGGTGCGGGCCGTCAGATGTGGTCGATAACAGATGCCGGCCGCGAGGAACTGACGTCATGGTTTTCGACGCCCATGCGCGCGGGCGAGCGCCCTCGCGACGATCTGGCAATCAAGCTTGCACTGGCCGAGACGCTTGGTCGCATCGATACGCAGTCGGTGATTCAGGCGCAGCGTGCAGACACGCTTCGTCTGATGCAGGGCTATACGCGGATGAAGTCGAAGTCCGCAGATCCCAGCCTGGCCGCTGAGATGGTGCTTGACGCATTGATCTTCCGCGCCGAAGCAGAGGTTCGCTGGCTCGACCATTGCGAAAGCCGCCTTTTGCGGCGTCAGAGTTCACAGGAAACCGCCCCAGGCGGGAAGTAACAGAGATAAAGGGAGACAAGATGAATCCGGTTGTGGAGGTGCGCAACGTCGCACGAACGCACGGAAAGGGTATGGCGGCTGTCGAAGCCTTGCGAGGTGTCTCGCTCTCCGTCGACGCCGGCGAACTCGTTGCCATTATGGGCGCAAGCGGTTCGGGGAAATCGACGCTGCTTACGCTCGCCGGGGGACTCGATCAGCCGACGTCGGGCCAGATCGTGGTCAGTGGTGCACAGCTGGGACAGCTCTCACGCTCGAAACTCGCGCAGCTTCGACGTCGCCGAATCGGCTATGTGTTTCAGGAGTTGAACCTCATACCGGCATTGACTGCGGCAGAGAATGTCTCACTGCCGCTCGAACTTGACGGCGCATCCATTCGAGACGCGCGCAGCGCAGCGTTGGTGGCACTCGAATCGACCGGAGTAGGCAATCTCGCCGACCGGTTCCCCGAAGACATGTCGGGGGGCCAGCAGCAGCGTGTGGCGATCGCGCGTGCACTCGTCGGTGATCGCCGCGTATTGCTCGCCGACGAACCAACCGGCGCTCTCGACAGCGCCACCGGTGAAGAGATAATGCGCGTACTGCGCGAGCGCTGTGACGCCGGGGCGGCAGGTTTGCTCGTCACCCACGATGCGCGCAATGCAGGTTGGGCCGACCGAATCATCTTTCTCAGAGACGGAGTCATCGTCGACTCCACCGGTGAGGTTCAAGAGATCAGCGAACAGGGGGAACTGTCATGAATGTTTCCTCGATGCGCGCACAATTACGTATTGGACGTCGCGATTCGTTGCGTTCGAAGGGACGCAGCGCGCTGATTGTTTTGATGATCGTTTTCCCGATCATGGCGATCACGATTGCGGATGTAAACGCACGAACAGACCAGAAGACTCCGGCACAGCAACTCGAAAGGCAACTCGGAGCGGCAGACGTGAAACTGACCTTCGTCGGGATAAGTACCAACTCGAGCTTGGGACAAATTCCCACCGGGTTGAACTACATGAGCTTTGACAAGCCCGGGGCAAAACCCGGTGACGGAGCCGGCACGCAGCTGGTGTCACCCGATCTGTCGACGGCGTTGCCACACACGCAAGCCGCAGTCACCGACACCCGCTCGAACATTCAGATAAAAACTGCGGCAGGTTTGGGGAGTGTCGACTTCCGGGAATTCGACTACGCGAATCCCGCGGTCAAGGGCTTGTTGAAACAACGTTCCGGTCGCCCGCCCGCAAACCGCAACGAGGTCGTAGTGGGGGAGGGCTTCAAGAACTTCACGGGACTCGGCGTAGGCAACACGGTGTCGCTGACTGCCTCGAAGCAGAGTTTCACGATCGTCGGAACAGTGCGTGATGTCGATGACTTGAAGAACAACGACATCGTGGCGCTGCCTGGATCGCTAGGAGCCGAACCCACAGCCGAGAACTCAGATCCACGGAACGTTACGTACGTCAAGACCTCAACATCTGTGACATGGGAGCAGATCCGGCGTCTCAACGACAAAGGCGTTCTTGTGGTCAACAAGTCGATGCTCGTTAATTCGCCGCCGCGCTCAGAGGTTCCATTCTACGAGATGCAACCCCGTAGCTCGGCCAATGTCGGCACGGTTCTCAACATGGTCGGTCTGGTGTCACTCATCGCCGGGCTCGCGACGCTCGAGATCTGTCTGTTGGCGGGAGCGGCGTTCGCAGTCGGCGTGCGGCGTCAGCAACGCACGCTCGCACTGATTGCAGCAACCGGAGGCACAGCCCGTCAGGTCGCAGGCACTGTCCTCGCCACGGCAGTTGTTCTTGGCGGTGTTGCAGCAATTCTGGGACTCGCGGGTGGTGCCGCACTCATCACAGTCCTCAAGCCGGTGTTGGAGCGCATTGCAGGGTTCGAGATGAGCGCGTTGGATTTTCATCCGCTCGACCTTGCCGGCATTGCGGGCTTCGCGCTGTTCGCGGCGGTTGCGTCAGCATTGTTGCCCGCTCGGCTGGCCTCAAAGATGGATGTAGTTGCAGCACTGGCGGGCCGCCGTGCAGGTGGGCGTGTGTCAAGGAATACGTGGGTCCTCGGATTGATGTTTGCCATAGTTGGAGCAGCATGTGCGGTCTACGCAAGTGTTTCACGATCGCCGTCACTCATTCTTGTCGGCGCAACGGTCTTCGAGGTCGGACTCATCTTTGTTATCCCCGCACTACTGACTCAAATTGGGCGCATCGGAGTGCATCTTCCGATAGCGCCAAGGCTTGCATTGCGTGACGCGGTGCGCAACCGCACGCGCACAGCGCCGGTCGTCGCAGCCGTAATGGCTGCAGTTGCGGGGGCGGTCGCGACGTCCATGTACGTGAACGTGCAGGAAGTCAACGCCCGGGAGGATTACGTACCATTTGCGCGGCAAGGCCAAGTGCTGGCCGGCGTTGCGGATGGTGCGCCGGGTTCGCTTACCGGCGGTGCTACGAAAGAAGAAGTCGAGCGCGCCCTACGAGCCGACCTGCCGGTGACGCAGCTGGTAACCCTCAATCACTTCAAGTCGAACGACTGTGCTCAAGAGGATTTTGCCTGCAGATCCAGCAGTCAGAGCGAACTTTCGGTCAAGCGCTCGCCACAGAACGAATGCGCGCCGACATCGGCTGCTTCGATTTCGATAGATCCACGCTGTGCTGGTCATGGTTACTCGACAGATGAGGGTGGGATTGTCATGGCAGACGAAACCGCTCTGCATATGTTGACGGGCACGGACTCCGGCGCTGCCCTGAAGACTTTGCGCGACGGTGGTGCGCTTGTGTCGAATAGGTTGGATCTCGACAATGGCAAGGTCCACCTCCAACAAACGGAGTATGGCAGCAACGGCGATACCCACGTCATCAACTCCTGGACACTTCCCGCTGCAGTTTTCGAGAACGCGCCGAAAAACGTTCCCAGTGTGTTGATGACGAATACGACTGCACGTCGCCTCGGCATCGCAACCACCCCAACGGCTCTGCTTTCGGATACAAGCCGGATGACTACTGACGCCGAGGAGCAGCGTGCAACTGCCGATCTGTCCAAGCTCGATTTCAGAGGTTTCTTCACAGTCGAACGTGGTTACAAAAGCACTTCACCACTCACTCTGTTGGTTCTCGCGATAGCGACCGGGATACTTGCTCTATTTGCGTCACTCGTCGCAACGGGATTGAGTCTTGCCGACGGTCAGGCCGACCACGCGACGCTTGCTGCCGTCGGTGCCGGTAGTGGAATTCGTCGCCGGCTGTCAATGTTGCAGGCTGCCACGATTGCGCTTCTCGGCATAGGACTCGGAGTGATTTCCGGCGCAATTCCCGGTGCCGCTGCTGCTTGGGTAACCCGCTACGGCAGTGGCCCGGTGAGAATTCATCATGCCGTGCCGTGGGGTGATGTCGTCCCGTGGACAACGCTTGGCGTGCTGGTGATCGGCATACCCATAACGGTTGCATTGCTCGCCGGGGTCTTCACCCGGTCGCGAATAGCGCTCGCTCACCGCATCAACTAGCGAACAAGCCCCCTCCCCCTCCCCCTCCTGTTGTGTGCACTCAGCTCCGCTATTTGGACCCTGTTGCACACAACGGACCCACCACTGTGGAGGTTGTGTGCACTCAGCTCCGGCAGGCGGGTCTGGGTGCACACAACGCATGTACAAACGGATTTACGGCCGCGTGAGGTGGGGTGGGCCGGAGTTGCCTCCACCGACGCTTGCTCCCCAAGTGGTTCGGTCATGCGTCTGAGTTCCGATTGTGTACCGAATCCTCAGCCACTTGTCGCCGCCTGCAGCGGTGACCATATTGGCGTACGAGGGCGGCAGCGTCACGTGGAGCGTGACCAAGCGGTCGTTGAACTTGTAGTCGTTGGTCCGTGTACCCGCAGCTCCGGGCTGGGGTCCGGAAACGTCTGTCTGAATTGAAGTGACACCCGTGCCCGTGTCGCCCGTCGACGGGTATGCGTCCCAGTCAAACGGCAGAGGAGTGCCATCCGGTCCGACGAGCTGTATCTGCTGTACCCCTTCACCGGGATCCCACAAATATGCGTTGAACGTTCGTCCTATGTACGACGTGTCGACTTCGGCGAAATAGAAGTCGATGGTGCTGCCGGGGCTTCCATTCAGGTTCGTGAAAACGGACTCTGCATGCAGTCCCGAAACGCGCGGGCAATCCTTCTCGGTGGGCGATCGACTGTCGCATCCCATCGTGCCCGAAGAACGGATTGCTCCGATTGCATACGAGTTGCCGCCGTGAAAGTGGTTGGTTTCGTTATCGAGAAAGTTCACCATCACGATCTGAACGCGATATTGCGCGCCGGCTTGAATCTCGCCGTACGGCGCGGTGTAAAGGTCCATCCAGTTTTGGTCGGCGCCGAGGCGGGTGTCGTTGCGATTGACGATTCGTGCAGCGACCCGCACATCGTTTGTCGGGTCATCGGGTGTTCCACTGGTTTTGTAGACGTAGTACGCGGTGTCCATCCACGGAGCATTGTCGGCGGGATAATTTGAGTGGAAGTCGTTGTAACTGGTGTTTCTGAATGTCGCGTCGTAGATCTTTATCGTCACGGTGCCGCCCGCCACCTTAGGCGGAGGCACATCGACGTAATACGAGTAACCGGTCGGTGAGTACTCGTTGTTGATCTCGCCGCGAGGGTTGGCCACGGTATTGGGACACGAGTGATTCGCACCACTGCCAAAAGTGTAATCGTGTCCGTTCAGCGTCGAGTTGAAGGGGCCCTTGTTGCCATCCCAGCGCGCACCGAAATAGTCACCGTCTTCTTTGGCGCTGCATATGCCGTTGCTTGCCAGCCAGAAGTTCTGCCGCCCCGGAATACCTGGAATGTCGAGGTCTCCGGTGCCCAGCACATTGAAAGGTGTGCCGAGCTTCGGTTCCGCGCCCGGTGGAGTCGCATTCGAAGATCTGCTCATT
>JBBSGY010000017.1:0-12595 GCA_038253645.1 Acidimicrobiales bacterium | reverse complement strand
GCAGGTCGATGTTGTCCGTACCCGAGGTAGGCAATGCGGTTTCACGCATGTACAGGCTGTAACCGGCCGTAGCGTTGGTTGACAAGTCATGACGCTGTCCCGCGAGCTTGTTGGTGACAAGCGTGGGGCGCAGGTCGATCGAGTTCGACGTTGATGCATCGGTCGTGGCTGCGCCGTTGCACGTCGATGCCGCAGCAATCGAGTTGACGGTGTAGGTCAACGACGGGTCAATGTGAATCGTCGTGGCGGTGCTGTTCGTCCAGATCGATGCGACGGTGAAGCTGTCTTGCGGGCTGGAGGAGCAGTTGACGTTGTTGAACGTGTTGTAGAGGATGTAGAAGCTCACGTCAGGCGTTGAACCATTGGTGACACCCGCAAGAACGATGGTTCCGTTTCCGCCGGTTGCACCTGTCGCGTCTGTGAACTTCAATGTTCCGGTTCCAGCACCACTTGCGTCACGTGTGAACGCGCTGAGTGCGGTACCGCCGGCGCTGAATGATCCAGTCACCGTTGACGTTGCCAGACCGCTGAGGCCGGTAGGAATACCACCCGTGCCGTCCGCGTTTGCGGCGAACTGAATTTTGACGCACTTGACAGCATTAGCTGTGGTTGTTGCACCAGCGGTGACTGTTAGCGAGTAGCTGACGCCGGTTGTTGACGGACGTGAATCGGAAGGTACAACATTTCCATTCCAACCCGTTGCCGAGGCCGGCGTTGCCATAACCAGCGGCACAAGCAGCACGGCTGCTGCCACTGTTTTGAGGATTTTCTTGCAATGCATTATCTCCACCGTCCTTGGTGACTCATGGCCGCTTGGCCTTATAAGAGCGTTATCGACGATTCCGGAAGGGCCTTGACAGGGTGTTTCTGTTGTGTAACCACAAAAACGGCTAAAGGTCAATAGGTTGTGGTCGTTTCCCAGGTCACTACCGCGCCACTCGGGTCGTGTGCACCTGGTTCCCATACGGGTAGCCGAGTGCACATAACGGCTCGTGCACATTTCCGGTGTGTGCACCGGGCTCCGACCAGGGGAGTTAAGTGCACACGACGGGGCGGGATTATGCGGGGGGCTTCGTTCGATAATCGATCGAACGACTTGCTAGAAGTTTCCTGCAGCCGTGTAGATCACCGTCGTTGTGTAAACGCCCGCAGCCGTAGCAGTACCGGCACCTACCTGGAAGCAGAGCTGTGTCTGTCCACCGGCTCCGCTGATGGGAGCAGCAGAGTCAGCCACAACATCTCCCGGTACGGCGGTTGTGATGGGGGCCCACTTGGCGCCACCGCTCGTGAATCGGTTACCCGTACCACCGGCAAGAGCGGCGTCGTTTGTGCTGAACCCCCACGCTTCGGTACCGGCTGCGCTGAACGCAGTCGGGCTGGCGTAGGTTGCAACCGTCAGCGCATCGATATTGTCGGTGCCCACTGTCGGGAGTGCTGCCTCACGCATATATAGGCTGTAACCGCCCGTAGCGTTGGTTGCAACGTCGTGCCGCTGCCCGGAAACCTTGTTTGTCACAAGCGTTGGGCGCATGTCAAGCGAAGTCGATGTGGAAGCATCGGTTGTCGTAACACCGTTGCAGGTTCCTGCAGCAGCAATTGAGTTGATCGTGTAGCTCAACGACGGGTCGATGCGAATCGTTGCAACAGTGCCGTTCGTCCAGATTGCTGCGACCACGAAACTGTCCTGTGCTGACGAGGTGCAGTCGGTGTTGTTGTAGGTGTTGTAACGGACGAAGAAACTGGTGTCAGCGGTGGATCCGTTTGTTACACCCGAGAGGATGACGGTTCCGTTCGAGCCTGTACCACCGGTGGCGTGGGTGAACTTCAAGATTCCGACCGCTGCCGAAGTGGCGTCCCTTGTGAAGGTGCTCAGTGCATTCGCACTCGTGAACGTTCCGCTCAAGGTTGAGGTCGCAAGACCCGACAAACCGGTTGGGATGCCACCTGTGCCATCAGCCGAAGTGTCGTACTCGATGATCACACATTTCACCGCGTTAGCAGTTGTGGTCGCGCCGGCCGTAATACTGAGCGTGTAGCCAACGCTTGTTGCCGAAGGGCGAGGGTCCGACAGAACGACATTTCCGCTCCAGCTAGCCGCTTGCGCGGGTGCCGCAATAAGAAGCGGTACTAACAGAATGACCGCAACAACGACCTTGAAAACGTTGTTCGTATTACGAATATTCCCCACCTCCTCTGTCCTGCGCGCAGTACCCGTTCTTTGTGGGCACTCCCCTTATCGGAGGCCTGCGATCGAATATTCGTAGATCTGCATGATTTTCACTAAAGTGCCGAGAATCGCGCAACGACCCCGTAGAACCTCACCCCTTTATCGGCGGAAAAGGCAGCTGGCTAGAGGGGCTCTTTGAGCGAGGCCATCTAGGGTATATCCCCTAGTAGAGCGGTTAAATGGCGATTCAATAGACGGCGGTTGCCCCGTATATCAACACGGTCGTGTAGTTGCCTGTCGGCTGCGTGGCGGAGACCCTGGCCCGATGTGTGATCGTGAAGGACTCACTACTGATGGCAGTCCCGATCACAGCGGCCGTGTGATCCGCGACGATGTCGCCCGGCCCCGTGGTGCTGAAGGGGGCATAGTTCGCCCCGGAGGCGAACTTGTCGGCCCCCTGTATCGAGGTGTCGCTGGAGGTGTATCCGTAGCCGGTGGACGCGCCCCATGGGCCCGGTGAGGCGTAGGTGCCGCCGTCGAACCAGCCGATAGTCCCCCCGGGCCCTGAAGGCACGCCCGTTGAAAATGAACGAATGACGAAGCCCCCGTATGCATTTGTGGAAGCCGACATCGACAGGGGCTGGCTCACGTCGAAGGAGTTCGAAGCGCTGAGCCCGCCGATGGTGAGTGCATTGGCTCCGATAGTGAATGAGAGCGTGGGCGCTACCATTTGACCGTTCGAGCTCACGACGCCCGACAGGTTGCCGGCGTTGTCGGTGAGGCGGACGTTGAAGTAGTACATCTGGCCTGTCTGCAATGACAGCCCAGTGGCGTTGACAAAGACTGCGGAGCCCACGCTTGTCCAGGTCTTGATGGTGGTGCCCCCGGCAGTAATGCCTATCGAGTACTCATAGATTGCAGTGCCGGAGACATTTGCGTCGAAGCCCGACCAGTTGGCCGACAATGTGTCGAGGGCGCCGTTGTTGAAGCCTGCATCTACGTTCGTGGCCGTTCCGTCGTAGACAGTGCCGCCCGTGGGAGCTGTCGCGTCGATGCCGAAGTCACGGGCAGACTCTGCATTGACGTCGTAGCTGACCCAGCTCGCTGAGTAGACCCCTGCGGCATCCTGCAATCGCGCCTGCCAGTGGTACTGGCTTGCGTCGGCAATGCCGGAAATCGTCACCGAGACGGTCACTCCGGTCCCTGAATATGCAACACCGGTGCCGCACAAGTCCTCGGTGCCCGAGAAGCTCGTCCCCAACACGTCCTTCTCGACGCAGAGCTTCAGGGTGTCCGACGCATCTGGATCAGTGGCTGTTGCCACGAACTTGATCGATTGGGTGTTGTGCCACGCGCCGGTAGGCAAAATGACGTCGCCGGTGGTCTTTTGCAACAGGCCTGTGGGCGCGTTCGGAGCCGTGTTCGTGCTGTACGTAGTTATACGCGGATAGGCCGTGTAGGTATTGAGTGCCGAGTCGTCCGACCACGTTGCCTCGAAGCAATAAGTCGCGCCTGACACCGCATACTGTGGAGTGAGCGCGAAGTCCCAGATGCCGTCTTGGCTCGCGGGGATATCGGTCCCGACAGACACGTTGTTTGCCTCTTCATAGGACTGAGAAACCTTTGTATGCCCGCTGTAAACAGGGTCGTCCGAATCGGAGTAATACGTCGAGCCATCGGTGTAGTTGCTGTTGTCGTAGAAGCGCATGGCGCCCGAGCCAGTAGCCACATCGCTGAAGCTCTCATCCCCACCGCCACATGCGCCGCCGACCATCGTGGCAAACTTCAACTTGAGAGCGTTGCCTGCGTTCAACTGGCCGCCTGTGATGGCAACAGTCATACGCAACCGAATCGGATTGGTCGGCGAAGTCAACGTGTACGCCGTGTCTTGCGCTGCGAGCGGCACCTGGTCAGGACCGCCGGCAAGGCTGCCATCCGCCAGGGACCGCCGTTCGACTCGCCAATCCGGCACGTTGTCGAAGCCGACCGCGTAAAGGTAGTTGGAGTCGAGAAGGATCGAATATAGGTAGTCTGTTGTCGAACTACCGGTTGCTACGCCGCTTGTACCAAAGCCTGTCACCAGCGACCCGTCGGAAAGAAGGCGCTTCTCGATGCGCCAGTCGGTGTTGCTGTCATAGCCGCCGACGTACATGTTTGTGGAGTCGAGGGCGATGGCATACGGACTTTGAGACACAGCCGCGCCGGTCACTGCACCGCTCGTTCCAAAGCCGGACACCAGCGACCCGTCGGAAAGAAGGCGCTTCTCGATGCGCCAGTCTCCATTGTTGTCATTCCCGGCCAGATACATGTTCGCCGAGTCGATCGCCATCGAGTATAGAAAATTTGACGCAGCTGCGCCCGTCGCTACACCACTGGTGCCAAAACCGGACACCAGCGAGCCATCCGAAAGAAGGCGCTTCTCGATGCGCCAGTCGGTGTTGCTGTCATATCCGCCGACATACATGTACGTCGAGTCGATGGCCATAGTCTTGATTTGCGATGAGGCGGTCGCGCCTGTCGCTACACCGCTCGTACCAAATCCAGACACCAGGGAGCCGTTAGAAAGCAGCCGTTTCTCGATGCGAAAGTCAGTGTTGGAGTCGTATCCGGCCGCGTACAGGTACGTCGAGTCCAATGCCATTGCGTAGATTTGTTGCGAAGCCGCGGCCCCGGTTACAACCCCGCTCGTGCCAAACGCAGCGACTAAGGAACCGTCGGTTAGCAGCCGTTTTTCGATACGCCAGTCCGGAGTGGTGTCATATCCGCCGACATACATGTAGGTCGAGTCAATAACAATCGCTCCGACTTGCTCAGATGCTGTCACACTCGTGATAACACCCGCAGTGCCAAATCCGGAAACCAACGAGCCGTCGGAAAGCAACCGCTTTTCTATGCGCCAGTCGGTACTGCCGCTGCTGCCGTCATGGCCTGCGACGTAGAGATACGTTGAGTCCTTTGCAGACGCATACGCGCTGTTCGACGCGGCAGCACTGGTGACGGCACCACCGGTTCCGAACCCCGGCTGATCGAGGTTCTGGAACAAACGATACGACGACTGGTTCGTTGTCGGCGTAAAGGTCGTAATACGCGGATACACAGTGTATGAATCCAACGCGACGTCAGCGGACGTAGTCAGCTCGAAGCAGTACGTTGCACCGACCGGAGCGTATTGCGGCGTCAGCGCAAAATCCCAGAGGCCGTCCTGACCGACGGGGATATCCGTCCCGACCGGGATGTTGTTCGCCTCTTCGTAGCTCTGCGCGACTTTGGTGTGCCCGCTGTAGACGGGGTCATCGGAGTCGGTCCACAGAGACGTGCCGTCGGTGATGTTCGTGTTGTCGTAGTAGCGGATCGCGCCTGAGCCTGTGGCGACGTCGCTAAAGGTTTCGTCTCCGCCACCGCACGCGCCGCCGGCCATCGTGGCGTACTTCAACTTGAACTGGTTTCCAGTGTAGAGCGAGTTGACAGTAGGCGATACGGTCATACGCAATCGGAACGGATTGGTCGCCGACGTCATCGTGTACGCAGTGTCCTGCGCTGCAAGGGGAACCTGATCGGGAAGGCCCGGAGCAAGGGATCCATCCGAGATCGATCGCCGCTCTATTCGCCAGTCCGGTGTGCTGTCTTCGGTGGAGACATAGAGATAGTTGGTGTCCGCAAGAACGGACCACGCTCCGCTCGTCGTCGCCGAGCCGGTTACCACTCCGCTTGTTCCAAAGCCCGACACCAGTGACCCGTTCGAGAGCAGGCGTTTCTCGACCCGTGTAGTGGCTCCAGTTGTGTTGTATCCGACCACATACATGTTCGTGGAGTCGATAACGATCTCGTCGAGTGTGTCCGACGCAGAATCTCCTGTTGCGACGCCGCTCGTCCCGAAACCGGACACCAATGAGCCGTCGGATAGCAAACGTTTCTCTATTCGAAAGTCCGGGGTGCTGTCACTGCCGACGACATACATGTTGGTCGAGTCGATCGCGATGCCGAATGCAGTTCCCGAAGCCGTTGCCCCGGTCAACGTGTTCCAGCCCGATGCGGGGTTCGCAAGGTCGGAGAGATTGTGCCTTTCGATCCTCCAGTCAGGCGTGTCGTCTTTTCCGGCGACATACAAGTACGTGCTGTCGATCGCGACTGCATAATCCCGGTCAGAGGCAATCACGCCCGATAAGGTCGTAGATGCAACGCCGGTGGACAGATTGACCTTGTCGATGCGGGCGTTGCCCGCGTATCCGACGACATAGGCATAAGTCGAGTCGATCGCGATTCCATAAGCGGTGGTCGTGGCGGTGATGCCCGTGTAGACACCACCGGTTCCGAATCCTGACACCAAAGAGCCGTCGGAGAGCAGGCGTTTCTCCATGCGAAAGTCCGGTGTCGCGTCGTCGCCGACCACGTACATGTATGTCGCGTCGATCGCGATCCCGTAAGCCGCGTTGGACGCGGTCACGTCGTCGACCACGCCGCCTGTTCCGAAGCCCGAAACCAACGAACCGTCGGACAACAGTCGTTTCTCGATTCGCCAGTCGCCGCTGCTGTTGGTCCCTACTGCGTACAGGTAAGTCGAGTCCTTGGCGCTTGCGCTTATGGCCGTGGATGTTGATCCACCCGTCACTATGCCACCTGAGCCGAACCCACCTTGGTCGACGTTTTGGAACAGGCGATAGGAGGATTCATTCAACGACGGTGTTCGCACCCACTGGTAGGTAACTGTCAACTCGTTAGTGAATAGTGAGGTTTCCGTGGAGGCGTCGCATGCAGTGTATGTCTGTGCATCACTATTGGTCACCGTGGACGTAACGTCTTTCCACAACATAAGGCGCACTGGCTGCGTGCCGGTATCCGCCGTAGAGCTGGTGCTCGCGGTGCAAGAGCCGGCGCTCAGATTTGATCCGATCGGCTCGTTGGCAGTCGCTCCCACGTTGATGAGGTTCTCCAAGAGTGATGCGCCGCGAATTGTGATTGTTCCTGCAGACGGCTCGAATAGAGTGGGGTCGGTAGCGCCCGTTGCGGTGGTGTAACTGGTCGCAAGCGCCGATGTTTGCTGGCCTGCGAAGACTCGCTCGCTCGTTTGATACCCGTTCGAGTCACTTGTGTACTGGTAGGTGATCATCAATTCGGCGGAAACGGCTCCGCCCGGGTTGGTCACTCCCCACGCGGCAGTCATCTGCGCCAACTTGCCGGTACCCGCAGTTGCCGCCTGTAGCTCCGTGTAATCAGCGGACGGGATGACATGAACAAGGTATCCGTCGTCGCTGACCTCGGTGGCGTCAGCAACAAGGGTGTAGTTGGTTGCTGATGTCTCTGCTCGCGAGCCCACCTTCGTCGTCACCGACAGCGTTCCGGCTGCTGCATCGGGAGCGGTGTGAACGCGAAACCAGGCTTTCTTGATTGTTACCCCCGCTTCTGGCATGTACACCGTCGGGCCGGTCAGCGACGACTTCGTGGTGTTGTCCACCGCTGTCGTGACCTGACCAACCGGATAGGACACGGTCTTTGTCTTCGTGGCCGCGTTTGCCGCGTACGTGTAAGTGACCGAATCCTCGCCACCGAGGGCGTCGACAGATGTTGCACCTGTTACCCCGACCTCCAGGTTTTGAGCGGTGTTGTTCAAATAGCCCGACAGTCCACTGAATCTGTAGTCTGACCAACCGCCGTTACCTGAAAGCGCGGCCTCGCTATGCACCAAGGAACCTGACGCGCTGCCGTCGACTTGTGGTGTCAGTTCGGCATCGGTCGTCGTGGCCTGATCGATGGTGCCGCGAACGTTGAAGTGCTGCGAGACCTGCGTGCCTACTTCGGGTATATCTGCGTTGTAAGCGAACTTGGGGCAGTTGGTGTCGATGGTACAGGGAGCTTGTGCGGCAACCTTCGAGCCGGTGTCACCCGCGGTCGTGGACTCCAGCGGATAGAGCACTGTGTTGGTTTGCGTTGCGTCGGTGGAGTTGTACGTATAGGTGATTACCAGCTTCGCTGTGGCAGCGAAGACGTTCGCTGACGTGCTACCCGAACATGTTGCCGCCGTCGAGAAGCAATACCCGACTGCGAAGCTGCGGCTTGCCCCGCCACCGCCATAGGCGGCAAGGTCGGCCTCAGACGTCACATTGGCGCGAAGCCGAACGTACGCGCTTTCGGTGCCGGTTCCGCCGATTGCTCCCGTCGAGGTGAATGCTGCAGTCGATGGCGTGCATGACGGTACGCATGCATCGAAATAGACGAAGGAAGACGCGTAAAGTGCAACAGTGTTAGCGGATGCCTGCGCGCTCACTTCGACGTACGCATTGGCAATCCGGGCGTTTGCCTCCGCCAGCTGAAACGCTTGTGTGGGGAAGTCCACTTTGACGTTCTCGTTTGCAGCCGTGGTACCCGTTTGCTGGCCGGCAAAGAACTCCACCGTTCGTGTACGTCCAACGTCGGTACTTGTGTCAACAGCGAAGTCAGTCGCGGACTCAGCATTGCCCCCGAAGCTCACCCAGCTGGAATACAAACCGGCCGTGTCTTTCAATCGCGCCTGCCAGTGATAAGAGGACAGGCTCGTGAGCCCACTGATCGTGACGGTAGGCGTGACGGCTGAACCGGAATATGCCACCGCGGTGCCACACAAGTCCTCGGTATTGGAGAACGCGGTGCCCACCACATCCTTCTCGACGCATAGCTGAACGGTGTCGGGTGAATTGGGATCGGTGGCCGAGGCGGAGAAGGCCACCGATGTCTGACCAGTTGTCGCGCCGGTGGCCAATGAGGCCCCATTCGTCTTTGCCTGCGCGAGAGAAGTAGGTGAATTCGGTGCGAAGTTCGGGTTGTATTGATAGGTGAGTATCAATACACCGCTGTAGATCGAGACCTCGGTGGATGATGAGCACGCTGTATAGGTTGCCGAGTCGCTGTTGGTGATTATTCCGGGTATGGACTTGTAAAACCGGGCGCGGCTGAGCTCGACACCTGTCTTGATGGTTGATGTATTGGATGCCGTGCAGGTATTGCCACTGGCCGTCAGGTTGCTGCCGATTGCTTCAGCAGTCGTGGTCTGGTTGAGCTTCGGTGTGCTGAGAAGCGTTGTCCCCCTGATGATGACCTCTGAGCCTTCGGGGATGGCCGGGTCGATTGCGCCTGCCGAGGTGCTGAACGTGGTGCTGCTGGCACTGGTCTGCTGGCCGGCGAATACCGATTGGGTGGTGATGTAGCCGGCGGTGTCAGCGGTGTACTGGTAGGTGATCATGAGCTCCGCCGAGACAGCACCACCTTGGTCACCAACTGTCGATGTCAAAGTCGCGCTCATCTGCACCGACTTGCCGGTGCCCCCTGCGCCAGCCAGTTCGCTGTAGTCGGCCGATGGAACGAGATGGTCGATGTAGCCGTCCTGGGATGACTCAGTGCTGTCGGTGTTGACGGTGTAGGTGGCAGTTGCCGCCCCCGCAGTGGTCTCGGCGTTGTTGCCGACCTTGGTGGTGACCTGCATGGTGTTGGTGCCGAGGGAGTTTTTTGGTGACGGATTGATCCGGAACCAGGCCTTCTTTATCGAAACACCGGATTCGGGGAGATAGACGGTCGAGCCTGTCAGTGCCGACTTCGCGCTGCTGCCGTTGGCGGTAATGACCTCACCCACGGGATAGGAGATGGTCTTGGTCTTGGTGGCTGCACTTGCAGCAGCTGTATAGGTGACGACGTTCTCTCCCCCGAAGCCGTATTCGGTGCCGTTGGTGGTTCCGAGCTCGAGAGATTGAGCGGTGTTGTTCTGATAGCCCGTGAGGCCGCTGTAGAGAAAGCCCTGACCACCACCACTTCCTCCTCGGCCTTGGGACACTATGGCTGTCTGGGTCGAGTTGCCGGCTCCGACGATCTTGGCGGCCAAGGACTGATTCGTCGAGCCGGTCCCGACTGATTGGGATTGCGCATCGAAGAACTGCGACACCTGGGTTGAAAGCTCAGGGATGTCGGCGTTGTAGGCAAACGTCGGGCAGTTGGTGCCCATCGTGCACGCTGCCTGGGAAGCGGTCTTGGTCGCTGTCGTGCCGGAGGTTGATTCCAGCGGGTAGCGCACGGTGTTGGTCTCAGACGTCGATGACGCGGCATAGGTGTAGGTGACAACAAGCTTCGCGCTCACGCCGTGAACGTTTGCAGCCGTCGCGCCCGAACAGCTCGCGCCGGTTGCAAAGCAGTAACCCACCTGAAAGTTGTGGTTCGCCCCTCCGCCTGTGTACGCGGCCAGATCGGTTTCGGAGGTGACCGGGGCCCGAAAGCGTATCCATTGCGCCTCGAGTGAGTTCGTTCCGAGACTGCCCGTTGTTGTGTACGCGGTTGTCGCAGGAGTGCACGATGGGACGCAAGAGTCGAAGTAGATGTACGACGAGGCATACGTTGTTGCGGTGGGGTCACTTAGTTCAGCACTGACCTCGACAAACGCGTCCTTGATGACCACGCTGGATTCGGCAAGCTTCATGGTCTGGGCGCTGAAGTCGTATTTCTGGTTCTCATTCTGGCTGGCGGTGACGTCCTGGCCGGCGAAGAACTCCACCGTTCTCGAACGCGTGGTGGCCGTCGCGTGGGCTGGTTGGTCCTTGACGGGAATGACAGCGAGCACCGTGGTGATGGTGAGGAACGACAGGACGATCCGGAAGATATAGGCGGGGCGGAAAGTGTTGATATTCATCCGGCGTGACCGGCAGAAACCGAACGCGGACGTCGCAAGGACGCCTTTCAGTACGCGCGCGGTTCGATTCTTCACCTTGGCTCATCGGCCGACCATCCCGAAAACTTCGGACAAGATGCCTGTGTCGACGCGCTCGGACCCACTAATTGCGCCTACAAGCTCCCCTGGATAGCGCGTGAATGTCCAGTGGAACCCCGACCTGCGCCTCTTCGGACACATCCCGGAAATCGCCTGGACCAGCTCATAGAATAATTTTGAACAGAGTTCCGCCGAAGTCAGGCTCTACGCAAGGTGAAACCGCATGCCCAGACGCAGGCTCATCCACCGAGTTGTCGCAGTGGGGCTCACCGCCTCGTTCTTCGCGACCCCTCTCGCCATCGCTGTCGGCGACAAAGTGGGCGCTCAAACCAGTCCGGCACTGGCCACGTCAAGCAGCTTGACGGTGTTCCCGCCCAACGCTCAAATCGATGGAGTGCCTGGTCAGAGGATCCTGCGTAACGTCTCGCTCGAGAACACTTCGGCGGCCGACATCAAGGTCAAAACCAGCGTCAAGAACTTCAAGCCTCAGCTGGAAAATGGCGAGGCGGCCCCGACTGAAGAGGATTCTTCCTACTCCATGGCCAAGTGGATGTCGGTCAGCCCAAGGTCTTTTTCCGTCAAACCCAATGAGCGCATAAGCACGGCCGTAACAATCGCGATACCGGTCACAGCGGAGCCCGGCTCGCACTTCGGAAGCGTGATTTTCACCCCTGACACAAGTCAAAGTCAAGGCGCGATCAAAACCGTTTCAGAGGTGGCTTCGCTGATACTGCTCCGCATCCCCGGCCAGACGAAAGAGGCGGCATCCGTCTCGACCTTTTCGGCGAAGATAGCCGGCCATCAAAAGGGGCCGGTGAACTTCACCACCCGTCTTTCGGACGCGGGCGCTGTGCATTTCACTCCCATCGGGGAGATCACTGTGACCGATATGTTCGGTCGGAAATCGACCACCTTGGTGGTGAATCCCGAGAAGCGACCAGTATTGCCAGGAGCCGTTCGCCGATTCGACAACAGCTGGAAGACAGGCATGTTGATCGGCAAATACAAGGCAAAACTGCACTTGACCTACCCCAGCAATGTGGATGGTCAGCCCGACAAAACGCTGATCGCCTCGACGAGTTTCTCGTCCTATCCGCTTTTGGTGATGGCGGCTTTCGGCCTCGTTGTCGTTATCGTTCTCGGGCTCCTGATCTGGATTCCGGTCTTCTTCGTCCGTCGCCGGCGCCGCAAAAAGCGTGACAAGTCTGATGACACTTGATACGCCAACGCGGGACGCGGCGCGCCGCATAGTCACGTATGAAAACAAAACGGCATCGCGACTTGCGCATAGATGCCGATACATGGCAATACGTCCGACGGCTACGGAATCCCAACTCGGGGTGACGTGTCGTACGCCGTCATACGCAGCTCGGTATGACGTATAACAACGGATAGAACTGGCGCCACATGCCCATACATGCCGATACACCCGTTGATTACGAGGTGTTCCTCAAAGAGCTCGCTCATCATCTGGCCGCATTGCGTCAACGCTCCCGGCGCTCTGGAGTGTCGCTTGCTCGGGAACTCGGAACCACCCAAGCAAGCGTTTCACGGATAGAGACGGGGCTGCAGCGCCCGAGTCCAGAGACGGTTATTCAGTGGGCCCGAATAACAGGGGCATCCAGCCAGGAGCTCCAGGCGATTACCGGTCTATATGAGTCGCTTACTCACGAATACATCTCATTCCGTCAGCAACACCGGCGAGG
>JBBSGY010000016.1:0-13156 GCA_038253645.1 Acidimicrobiales bacterium | reverse complement strand
GATCACTGCGCCCCCGAGAACCGTCGAGGCGTGCATACCCTCCGCAACGCGGCTCGCGCCGGTCACGAACTGGTCGGTCGCAACCACAAGAACAACGATTCCAACGATGGCTAAGAAGACAAGTACGAACATGGCGTATCCGAGAGGTTAGCTCTCGATGAATCATCATACGTAGTCAGATCTGTGTCAGGACCTTCAAAGCACCTGCGAGAACCGTGACGTCCATCGGGGCCGGCCCCACAAACTCGCCGTCGGCGACCACCTCAAAGATCCGGTCGGCATCCAGCCGCACGTTTCGTGCCCTCCACGAGAGAACCAACGGGCTGCGGATATGGCCGCCGTAGAACACCTTGGGAAGCTGGCGCAAGTACCTGGTGCGACTGGTTCCGGTAATCGCGATCACGTCGAGTAATCCGTCTGTCATCGACGCATGTGGCGCAATTTTCATACCGCCTCCGAACACCCCGGTGTTGGCGACCGCCACGCTGAATCCCGATAATTCGAACGTTTTGCCGTCCAGTTCAATGATGAACTCTGCAGGCTTCCAACTCAATAACGCCTTGAGGGTCGCATATGGATACACAAATCTGCCACTGACAAGCGTCGCTGCATCAGCCGTTGCAACCACTTGGGAGTCGAATCCGAAACTGGCGACACCAGTGAATATGCGATCACCGACGAGACCAAGATCGACAGCGCGGTACCGGCCGGCGCAAATGACGTCGACAGCGTTCACGCCGGTGATGCCAAGTGCTCTCGCAAAGTCATTGCCTCGACCGGCCGGCACGATTCCAAGAACGCCGCCGACTTCACTTACCGAACCGGCGACGACACTGACAAGACCGTCACCACCGACTGCAACTGCCGTTCGGCCCGCTGCCACGGCGGCAAGGGCCAGCTCACGGGCGTGTTCGAGGCTGGTGGATACCATTGACGTGACTTCGAGATCAGCCTTCCGGAATCGCGCCGATAAGGCCGGCAGGCGTTCGACGGCCTGCCCGCCACCCGCAGTCGGGCTCACGATCAAACAGGCTTCGCTCATCGCAAAGTGGTATCACTCAAGCAAACCCGTGCGGTGGACGAAAATCAATAAAGCGTCATGCGGTCCGGCCAACCTGGGGAGAACCCTTTGGAATTGCTCACTTGCCCTAACTGCGGAGGATTCGTCAACCGCGACTGGGACGACTGCCGCACATGCGGTCACGAGCTCTCCGAGGTTGTCGAGGCCAAATCGACGCTTTCGTCATCGACGCTCTCGCCGGCGAACCCCGAACCTGTGGCGCCGTCAATAATCGACGGGTCAGTGGTCGATGACCGTGAGAGTGCTGTCGAAAACTCCGCCGGCGCTGAACCGGACGGCGCGCCGATGTTTGAAGACTTATCGTCGACAGTTGGCGGTAAGTCTACGAACGTAGAACCCGAACCGGCAGCGGCCGCACCCGAACCAGCTGATCAAGTGCCGTTGAGTCCCGACCCGGATCCGGTGAGCGTCGGTTCTGACCCCGATCCTCTCGGTGCGACCGTCGCGACCGGCGGATCATCTTTGTTGCCACCAAGAACGATCGTCGTGCTGATCATCGCTTCAACTATTGCCTTGATCATGCTGGTTGTTGTGGTCTCGCTGAAGGTTGCACACAGCAACGAGCCGACAACGTCGGCATCGACGACATCTGTGGTCGCACCGGCGGACACATGGCTTCGTTACACCGATCCGCAGAAGCGATTCGCGTTGAAAATTCCGACTCCGCCGGAGTTGAGAACCGAAAAGATAGATGGTCTGTCGAGTTCACTTATCTTGAGCGACACGACAGACCGGCGCGTACGTACCTCGACACGCATCACCGAGTTTGCAGGGGGATGGTCAAAGGAGGACAAGGTCTTGTCCGACGCACTCACTCGCTATGGGGTGTCCACCAATCAGACGAACGAAACCCAAGTGATTACAAAGGTAAATGATCGTCGTCAACTCGCCGCAACGCTCAAGCAAGGTGAGCGCCGTTCCAGTTATCGCGCTTATGTGCAAGACAAATATCTAGTTGAACTCTCTGTAACAACTAACGATGGTCATTCTGATCCCGAGCTGTTCACAAGGTTTGCAGACTCGTTTGTTTTGCCCGCGCCGTAAAGCGTGAACGCGCCGTAAAGCACCAGCGGCGATAGCACCAGCGCAAGCCAACCGCTTAGATATGCAAGCGCGACCCACGCACCATGGATCATCGCAATGCCGAATAGACGCCTTCGCCACTCAAACGCGAGCACACCGAGACTCCAGATTGCATACCAGGAAAGCACGTACGCTCCGAGTAATTGGTATGCAACAAGCCCGCCCGCAATCGCAAGGAAGGGAGTTGATTCTTTGCGATACCGCCACCACAACGCACAGGTCACAATCACCACCGATATAAGTGACAGGATGCCGACAATCTTGTCGGCGTTGCTGTGCCCGGGAAGCCCGGCACCGAACCACCCGCGCAGCAAGTCATATACGGGATTCCACATCGAGAAGCGCGTATGACGCGAGGTTGCACCTAGAAGTGGCTTCAGTGCATCTGTTCCACCTGCAATGCCAAATGCAACTACAAATATCGCGGTTGCAGATGAGGCAAGCATCAACGCTTCGCGCCGCGCGTTGCGAAACCACAACCAGACAAAGGCACCCGCGAGAGCGGGCAGAAGCGACACTTTCACCAGGGCGGCCGCGCTCAGTGCAGCCGCACCGAACACAACACGTTTGTCCGCGATCGCAAGCGCTCCACCAAGTACGAGAGCGCCGGCGAGCACGTCACAGTGAGCATCATTTACGCCAAACGTGAGTATCAGCGGATTCAGTCCGATCAACAGAGTGGCCCGAGATATACCAAGTCGTCGCGAAGCAAGAAGTACCGCACAGATTACGGAAAATGCCGCGACCAGCCCAAAGCCGAGACGCGCAGTCAGAACCGAAGTTCCGGCGACCGCCATGATCGCGGCGGCGACGCCGGTGAACACCGGACCGTATACAGATGGAGCGTCGCTCCAGAAATACGAGATACGCGGATACCAGTAGTCGGCAGCCATATCGCGCGGCGCATGTACGTATGGGCTGACCCCGTACTCGCTCACCATGCGTCCGTAGAAGGCGTAGGAGTTGAAATCGGTGGAAGTCGCGGGCGGGAGCGCCACCATGACTATGAGGAGCCCGAACATCGCCATTAGAAACTTTTTCGAAAATTCCCCGAAGTCCCCTTCAGTTTTTCTCAGAAATGCCGATCTAGTCAGCCCAAGCCAACTTGCCAGCGCCCCCAGAAATAACGCCGCGGTAAGGAGCCTCCAATGATGCCCACTCGCTATCTGAGCAGTCAGACCGCAAACGAGAACACAGAGAGCGAGTTTCACGCGCGCTTCGTGGCTCCTGGATCGATCATGACTCGGATTCACACGATTCTTCCGTCGCGCAATCGCAAAACTTTCGCCATGAGCTGTACACCCGTTCGTAATGGACAAGAATAGAACCGTGACCCAGCCAGGCTTCATTCGCCGCGCAGGAATGTGGCTGCGCCAGTCTCCCGACCTGGCCAAAGCTGTGTTCCGTAGCGACCCGCGCCGTGCGGGCATTGTGAGCGTAAGCCTCGTGACGGGTCTCTTGTTGATTACCGGCGGAATCACCGCTTCAGTACCGAGCAATAAAGACTCCTCCACGGGCCGAAACATCGCCGAACAAGTTGCAAGCAGTTTGTTTCCGAACAGCCACGCCAAAACCGGCACAACGCCACAAACAGCGCAGCCGGCGGACAATCCGGCGACAGCCGCCACCGCGGCCACGACAACGTCACTCGTCGCCCCGCCATTGCTCGGACCATCCGGCGCCACGCCGTCCACCGCGCCGCCCGGCTCCGCACCGACATCTTCCGCTCCACCGCTCGGCGTCAGCGGTCCGGGCGTTGTCACGCTCGGCAAGCAGGGTCTGTCGCTTGCCATCAACGCAAGTAAGTCAAACGTCGCGCCCGGTGAAAAGGTCGTCTTCAGCGCCTCCATCAACGACCCCAATGGTGGCGTGCTTGGTCTCCAGTGGGACTTCGGCGACGGCATCACGGTTAATGCCGACCCGAAGTCGTGTTCGGACACCGCCAACCAGCCGACCGTCAACGAAGGTCGAGCCGACTTCGATACAAGCACCGCACACGCCTACCGTCAGCCCGGCAACTACACAGTTCGTGTGACTGCACGTACCGGTAGCCGATGCGGCACCAAAGCGAACACCGACACAGTCGTCGCGACGGGCATGGTGAAGGTAACCGGGGAAGCCAGTATGAATGGCCCCGGCAACCCGAACGCAGACGTGACAATTGCAAGTGGCGGAACGTCTAATGACCCACACCTTGGTCTGCGCGTCAAGGGCAGCGACAGCGACGGTTTCATCTCGAAGATCGTCATTGACTGGCAAGACGGTTCTGCTCCCCAAAACGTCATCAATTACCCGCTGAGCGGTTGCATCGACCCAGGCGCAGATTGGCCGTCCAGTACTCGCGACGAATCCCCTGAGCACACGTATGAAAATGCAGGCAGCCACAACGTGACGGTCACCATCACGTCGACTGGTTGTGATGGAAGCCAATCGCAGCAAGCCATCGGCGTGCTCAACGGTGTAACAGTCGGCGGGACAATGCAAAGCTCCTCAACGACGCCCCCCGCAAGCGCGGCGGCCACAGAAAACCCATAGGGTCGGCATTCTGTTAATGCCCCTGTGGCGAATAGACGATTTAGGCGAGTGTCGCTGATCGAATTAGTATTCAAGAATGAAAGCAACCGCACCCGCGACTACCGCCAACTTCGGTCCGGGATTCGACGCTATCGGGCTCGCCTTTCGCGAACTGCGTGCGTCCGTAACAGTCCAACCGAATGACGAGTTCGTGCTTACAAGCACGGGCGAAGGATCGGGTCTTCCAACTGACGAGTCTCACCTTGCTGCGAAGGTGGTGAAGGCTGTAACGGGTCACGGCAACCATCGAATTCATGTGCAATCCGACATTCCGACGACACGTGGTCTTGGTTCATCTTCTGCAGTTGCACTGGCTGCTGCTGCCGCCGCCGGTGCAACTGATCCTCTGGCCGTTGCGTATTGGTTCGAAGGGCACGCCGACAACTGCTCGGCGGCAATGCACGGGGGTCTGGTCAGCACAGCCGCTATCGACGGTCGCATTTCGGCAATGAGCCATCGCCTTGACCCGTCATTGAGATTCGTGGTCTTGGTGCCCGACAAGCTGTTGGCAACCGCCGACGCACGCGCGGCACTTCCCGATTCGATTCCGCACGTCGACGCAGTCTTCAACGTCGGGCGAGCGATGATGTTGTTACGTGGCCTAGCCGATGCAAGCAAACTTGTACCCGCCGCCGCAGATGACAGGTTGCACCAGCCGTACCGCGAGAGCATCTTTCCCGAAAGCACCGAGTTGATTCACGCGATGGTCAGGGGTGGTGCGCGGATGGCATGTTGGTCCGGCGCAGGTTCCACAATGCTCGGTGTTTGCCAGGGCCTCGACGAGGCGCGACGAGTCCGCGATGCCGGCCAAGAGGCAATGGCGAAGTTGGAGGTTTCCGGGCGCACCGCGGTACTAACACCCGATTTCGGCGGATTGGTTGTTGAGCACTTGGCTACGGCAAATCCCTTTGATGCACCAACGGTTGGCTACGAGCCGTTGACCAACCGGCCGCGCCAACTCGAGTCATTCATGGTCGAAGATGCATGGACTAACTGAGATCTACGCGCCGGCTTATTTCTTCGCGGCAGCGAGGTGTCCGAGTAAATCTGATCGTGTGATGATTCCGACTGGGTGACCTGCATTCACAACGAGCAGTAAATCAGAACGCTCCAACTTCGAGATCGCGACATCGACCGTTTCTCCAGTCCCGATCGTCGGCGGAACCGGCGCCATCAACTCACCGATCGGTGTGTCGAGTGTGGCTGCATCGGCAAACGCTGCGCGCAGTAACTTCTCCTCGTCTACAGACCCGACAACTTCACCCATCACGAGCGGTGGCTCAGCGGTGACAACAATCACTGATGACACACCGAACTCGCGCATTGTCGCAGCAACTTCTCGCGCGGTTTCATGCGGATGCACATGGACCAAATCCGGAATGTGATCATCCTTGCCTGCAAGTAGGTCCGCAGCAGTTGGCCCGATACCACGCGAAAAGCCGTAGTCGGCAAGCCACGCGTCGCTGTACACCTTCGATAAATAGCCCCTACCCGAGTCCGGTAGCAACACGACAACCACATCTTCGTGCAAAAGCTCGCTACCAAGTTGCAGCGCAGCGCAAACAGCCATACCGCCGGAACCACCGATAAACACGCCTTCCTCGCGCGTCATGCGGCGAGCCATGGCGAACGAGTCGTTGTCGCTCACTGCAATGACGCGGTCGATGACCGATGCGTCATAGTTCTCCGGGAAAAAATCTTCGCCGACACCTTCGACAAGATACGGGCGGCCGGTCCCTCCGGAATAGACAGAGCCCTCCGGATCGGCGCCGATGATTTGAATATCTTTGTTTTTGCTCTTCAGATACTTTGCAATACCGACAATCGTTCCCGCAGTACCGACACCCGTGACGAAATGAGTAATTCGGCCGCGAGTTTGACGCCAGATCTCGGGGCCCGTGGTCTCGAAATGTGACTGCGGATTGGCGGGGTTCTTGTATTGATCTGGTTTGAATGCACCGGGAATCTCATGTGCGAGTCGATCAGACACGGAGTAGTAACTCTCGGGATGCTCTGGCGCGACCGCAGTCGGACACACAGTCACTTCCGCTCCGTATGCGCGCAGCAAGTTGATCTTTTCCTGCGAGACCTTGTCTGGAACAACGAATACGCATTTGTACTTCTTGCGCGCGGCGACGATCGCCAGACCGACACCGGTATTGCCAGACGTTGGTTCTACGATTGTGCCGCCTTCGCGGAGCAAACCACGACGTTCGGCGTCTTCGATCATCGTTACCGAGGGACGATCCTTGACAGAACCGCCCGGGTTGAGATATTCAAGCTTTGCAATCAATTGCGGACGAATTGACTTGGCGATGCGATCCAAGCGAACGAGCGGCGTATTGCCGATCAAATCGACCACATCGTCGGCTACTTCCATCAGCTCGCCTTTGTCAGTCAGCGGAACTACCTCGATACCCCGGCTCGCGAGGTCAACGTGCGGATCGTCGCAGTAGAGAGTCACCGCGAATCCCGAGTCACTCAACGTCGTAGCCGTTTCGGAAGAGTTGATGACACCGACCGTGCGCGGAATGTGCGCGCGGACGTGGGCGATGAGCTCAGGACCCATGCCATGTTGTGCTGCGCGAATCACATGCGTTGCGCGGTTACGAATGCGCGCTGGCGGTTCCTCGGCGTCAACCAGGACCAGCAGGTCCACTAAGGTTTCCAGACCATAAGGACTACGAGGGTCACGAAGCCCAGGTGGAATATTCCTACTGCCATTGACGCCCTGGCAACTGCCTTAGTCACATCTCCCCCGGACTTTGTTGCTTCGACAAGTGCACGTTGTGCGGGCAATGCAACAAACCAAGCCAGAACCAGTAGCAAAATGACAATGGCGAGAGCCGCCGACACCCAACTTTCATCGAAGCCGATTGCTTTGTTGCTGTCGACGACGAGCAACACACCAAACACGCTCGCTCCAACAAGCGCAGGCAACTGGAAACGCTCAATGATGTGCTGACCGAGAATCGCCGCGGACTGCGAACCCGAACGCACAAACGTCATCGTCGCGCTATGTACGAATCCCGTTCCAAATGCGACAGTCATCGCGACAATGTGAAGAACTAGCAGCAACTTGTATGACGTCGTGTTTACCAATGTCGCGATCACTCGACGACCCCACCTTTTGTCATAGCCATCACATCAAGCAGACGATCTGCGTCCGCCTTGCTGAGCAGCTTCTGAGCGACGACTTCTTCTTTCAGCGTCGAGCCGTTCTTCATTGACTGTTTAATGATTTCGGCTGCTTTGTCGTAGCCGATGTAAGGGTTGAGTGACGTCCCTACAGCAGGCGATGACTCCGCATAACGACGGCATACGTCGACGTTTGCCTCGATGCCACCCACACACTTCTCGGCAAGTGCACGGGACACAGATGCCAGCAAACGAATCGACTCGAGCAAATTATGCGCGATCACCGGGAGCATAACGTTGAGTTCAAAGTTTCCCGCTGCACCACCGAAGGCAACGGCTGCGTCGTTGCCAATTACTTGCGTGACCACCTGGCACACTGCCTCCGGAACAACAGGATTGACCTTGCCCGGCATGATCGAACTGCCCGGCTGCAAATCCGGAAGCCTGATTTCGGCAAGGCCCGTTCGAGGGCCGCTCGACATCCACCGCAAGTCATTCGCGATCTTGTTGAGCGAAACCGCAATGGTTCTGAGCTCACCCGACGCTTCGACCAGCGCATCGCGCGAGCCGTGTGCTTCGAAGTGATCGCGCGCTTCGACGAGCGACAATGCGGTCGATTCATTGAGACGCTTGATGACACCGCGCGCAAAGCCCTTTGGTGCGTTGATGCCTGTGCCGACAGCCGTTCCACCGAGCGGAAGCTCCAGCACACGCGGCATGCATGAATCTATGCGCTCGATACCTCGCTCGATAGCCGACGCGTAACCACCGAACTCTTGACCAAGTGTCACAGGTGTCGCGTCCATCAAATGTGTGCGACCGGATTTCACGACTTCACGAAACTCGCGCGACTTACGGCGGAACGCTTTCGCAAGTTGGTCGAGCGCAGGACGAAGCTCGTAAATGAGAAGACCGGCCGCGGCGACGTGGATTGCAGACGGGAACACATCATTCGACGACTGGCACGCGTTGACATGATCATTTGGATGCACACGCGCGGCGCCTGTCTGAGTGTCAACCTTCGGATCGAGCGCGAGCTTCTCGGTTGCAAGCGTCGCCAGGACTTCGTTCATGTTCATATTCGTCGAAGTACCCGAGCCAGTTTGGAATACATCGACCGGAAACTGTTCGGACCACTCGCCACGCGCAACCTCTTCGGCTGATTCTGCAATCGCCGCGCCGATCTTTCTGTCGATCTTCTTCAGGCGTGCGTTCTCCAACGCGGCCGCGCCCTTGATTTGCGCAAGAGCTCGTACGAGCGTCGAATCGACGCGGAGCCCGGAAATCGGAAAATTCTGAACGGCTCGCTGTGTCTGAGCGGCCCACTTCGCATCGGCCGGCACACGAACCTCACCCATCGAGTCATGTTCAACCCGGAATTTCTTCTCATCGCTCATAAAAGTGAAACGTAGTTCGTAGGCTGATCGCCGAACGGAGGCGCTGCTGCGGATTGGGCGCTGATGCGGCCACCAGCCCGAAAGCTCGCGCCAGGTGGAGGGCGGAAGGTGGGGACGTCCGGGGTCGTGTCCACCACACGGTATAATTTCGTGTGAACCACGTCGTCGTATCTCTCGTCGACGTCGGCTCGCAGGGCCTGTACTTCTTCCACCCGGAAACGCCTGTGGCCTCCAAGTGTGCGAAGCGCAGTCAACTTTCCTGCTCTCGACCACCTGGCCACTGTCTTTGGACTTACCCGAAACAGCGCTGCAACTTCTGCAGGTGTCATCAGTACGTCTCCCGCTGAGGCGCTGTGCCTCAATTTGCTCATAACCATGGGCTGAACCTCCCCGAGCCAAGCGAAGATGATTCTTCCCTGTTATTCAGACCGGTACAAGAGGTCAAGAGCGACTTTTTCGATCATCTGGCGCGTCTGTATACAAAAGCTGCACTCTCAGTCGTATTTCTCAGCCACAAACTCGTTTTTCAGCCGTTTCACGCGGTTCGCGGTCTTCAAGCGCTCATCGCCGGAAGACTCATTCACCGAAGATACGATGCGACCCGAGTAAATCTTGGTATACCGATGTACCAGCTTGGGGTGATGCTCGGCGAGCCATTGCATCCAGTTCGACAATGCGATCTGTTGGTCTTGCTCGCCGGTCTGCCAACGGAACGACATATGAGCAGCATATCGAACGCTTGTTCACATATTCTCGCCAAGGCTACTGAAGCCCGTGAATCACGGCAACACTGCCGCCGAAGGCTGCAAGCGAAAGGGTGGCAATCCGCACCGCCGACTTGTCGAGATAGCGAGCAACGAAGCTTCCCGCGACCATGCCCGCGAGTACCGTGATCGCGCACGCTGCGGCGAAGTTGCCGGACATCATCGGAAGTCCACGAGCCAGCACCGAGACCACGTTGATTCCGACGAAATAGGCGCTGAGCGTTGCCCGCATCTTCGATGGTTTCCACTCGGCGTTGAGCGCGTAGCTCGCGATCGCCGGGCCGGCGACGCCCCCGACGACATTCATCGCGCCGCTGACGAGGCCGGCAACCACGGCTCCGGTCAGCCCTACCAACTGCTTGATCCGAACACCGCGTGCGAGCACAATGACAGCCAAAAGAACCAGCGCACCTGACGCGATCGACAAACCGTCCGGACTGATTCGGTTGACCTCCATTGCCGTCAACGGCGCAGCAATTGATGCGGGTACAAGCAAGGTCAGCACGCTGCGCAGATCGACTTGCTTCCACTCTCTACACACCAACGCCAAGGCGATGAGGCCTGCGAGGACATTGGCCAGGCGGACTCCGTCACCTCCACCGAGAGCCAGAGTCAATAACGGCGCGCAAATCAGTGAGAATCCGATTCCGGTGATCGACTGTGCGCACGCCCCGATGAACATCGCGCTGATGGCCAGCAATTCAGCGGCGGTCATTTGGCGATGTTTACACGCGATCTACGATCATGGAACCGTGAACGCAGGGTGATAATGGTCGATCTCCGACCATTATCACCCGGTGTACCGGTGTATCCGGTTCGCTATTGCGCCTTGATTGCTGACACTTCCAGCTCGAGGGTGATCTTCTCGGAAACCAACAAGCCGCCGGTTTCGAGCGCGGCATTGAAATTGACGCCCCATTCGGTGCGATTGATGACGGTCTTGCCTTCGAAACCAACTCGCTCATTGCCAAACGGGTCTTTCGAAGCGCCGGCGAGTTCAAAATCGATCGTTACAGGCTTTGTCGTCTCTTTGATCGTCAGATCACCGGTCACCTTGTAGTTTTCCGAATCGACCTGCTCGACATTGGTGCTCTTGAACTTGATCTTCGGAAAATTCGGAGCATCGAAGAAGTCGTTGGCGCGTAGGTGCGCATCGCGTTGCTCTTGACGGGTGTCGACACTTGCCACGTCGATCGTGATTTCGGCACTGGATTGTGCGGGGTCTGCCGTGTTCAAGACCAAAGAACCCTCGAAGTCGTTGAACGCGCCGCGTACTTTGGTGACCATTGCGTGGCGGGCAACAAAACCAATATGGGTGTGCGCCGGGTCAATTGTATAAGTGCCTGTAATTTCAGGGGCTGTGGTCAGGTCGGACATGGAATTCTCCTGTTGAGTAAAGGGTTGAAGAAGTTGATACGTCAGCAAATTATGCAACGTTGTTGATGCGTCAACATTCCCGAAGGAGAGAGATTTTTGATTGAGACCCGGTGGCTGGATGCGAGGGAGGCCAAGGTCTGGCGCGCCTACCTGGAAATGCATCGCCGTCTTGTCTCGAAACTCGACCATGAGCTGGTCAAAGACGGGCTCTCCGGGGCCGACTACGCCCTACTCGTTCCACTTTCGGAAGCGCCTCACCACGAGCTGCGTGCTCGTGACCTCGGCAAGAATGCTGACTGGGACCGAAGCCGCCTCTCGCACCACCTCCGCCGCATGGAAGAGCGCGGCCTGATCTCTCGCCGCGAGTGCTCGACAGATCTACGCGGAACGTTGATCGGGATCACGGATGCCGGGATGGCCACATTACGGGCCGCCGCACCGAGACACGTCGATATCGTCCGCGCGAATCATTTCGGCGGCCTCCCGGTCCGGGACTCCGGCCAGGCTCCGCCACTCGTCGGCGCACGCGCGGAGCCGGCTTGTCACCTCATCCGCGCGCGTGTTGGTCGTATAGCAGAACACCTCGACCTGCTCCGCTGCGCGGTGGGAGAGTGCCGCTTGGAGGAAGAGCCCCACGGGATGGTGCCGCAGGTCTGGAGAGACGTAGCCGATATGCAGGCGGCGATCTGGATCCGCTGTGGGCCATGTTCTGGGTCCGGCCGGTCCATCCGCGCTTGGCTCGGTCGCCAAGACAGCAGGCACCGATGCGGCGTGCCGCGCGTCCCACGACCTGGCTTCCCTGGAGAGTGTTGCCAGGTCACAGCTTGGGGAGTATTGGAGCGCAAAGAGGACGTTGGAGTGCGCATCCGCCTCGCCCTTCCCTGCCGCCGCCTGCCGGAAGCTGGCGGCGGCCTCATCCGGTAGTCCTACGGCGAGTAGGGCCACCCCGAGATTCGAGAGAGTGCCGGCGTGCGTGGGTTCGTGCGCCAGTGCTGCTCGGAAGCTGGCGGCGGCCTCGTCCGGTAGCCCGACGGCGAGCAGCGCCGCCCCGAGGTTCGAGAGGGTGTCGGTGTGGGCGGGCTCGTACGCCAGCGCAGCCCGAAACCGCGCCGCCGCTTCCATGGGCTTGCCACGCGCCAGGAGCGCGATACCCAGGTTTCGCAGCGCCTTGACGTGTCCCGGGTCGAGCGCCAGCGCGCGATCCAGACTCTCGATTGCCTCTCCACTCCTCCCCAGATCCAGGAGCGCCGCGCCCAAGCTGTTATGGAATGCCGGAACGCACGGCTCCTTGGCGGTGGCCTTGCGCAGCAGCGCCACCGCAATGCCGGGCCGGCCGAGCTTGGTGGCGATGCGACCGAGCAGATGTAACGCCTCGGCGTTGTCCGGTTGTATCTGCAGCACTTGCCGGCACAGCGCCTCGGCCTGTTCCGGCCGGCCGGCGCCCTCGTGCTGGCGCGCCTCCTCCAGATACGCCACCATTGGTTGCATCACCCTGCCGTGACCACGAGATCTGCGTGCGCCCGCGCTACTCCTGGCGTTTCCACTGGTTGCTCCGGGGCAGAAACCGCGCGCTCGCCGAACTGCAGATCGAATAGCTCTCGATACAAACCGTGGCGCCGGAGCAGCTCGGTGTGGGTACCCTGCTCCACAATCCGGCCATTCTCCAGCACCAGAATGCGATTCGCTCGCTGTACCGTCGCCAGCCGGTGCGCAATCACGAAGGTGGTCCGCCCGCTCATGAG
>JBBSGY010000015.1:0-13463 GCA_038253645.1 Acidimicrobiales bacterium | reverse complement strand
ATTGCCTTTGGCAATGACGACCTCGATCTCGGACAGCTCTCCGACCTGTTGGCCACACTCGATCAGCTCTACACCACCGCCTTACACCACCGCCCTTTCCGCAGTCGTCAACGCCGATCGCCCGCGATTCGACCCCTTTGAGTACCCACTGCCGCTGGCGCCGAATCTTCTCGCAAAGCCGACCGTGGTCAGGCTTTCCAAGGCGTCACCACTTGAAATCGACCTTGCTCCCGTTATCGATCTCGCCCACAGCTACGGCCCCTACGGCGCGGCATTCGGCGTATTCGTCACTGTGCTGCGCAATGCTGAAGAAATTGCGCGTCTGCCATTTCGCTTTGCCGAGGGTTGGTACAGCGGCCGCATCGAGCTAGAGAAATTGCGTCAAGAGCTTCAACGCCTACGCGATGACGCCCAGCGAATTGGTGGGACCATCACGGTCACCGAAATCGACCCGCCCAACGACGCCGACTAACCAACTCAGCGCCGATCCCAGCTGCTCGACGCAGTACGGACCGACTCTTCGACTTCCTTCGTTCTACACCGTCTGAGCAGCAACAAAATCGGCACATAGAAGCCCTTGAGCGCAGCTACTGCTTGTCGAACCTTCCCCCTGTCCGGCGTGAGTTTCGTCACTTCATCGAGCACCTCACGCCCCGCCTGCTCTACGTCTTGTCGTTGCTGATCCTGGAGGCCGAGCTGATCAAGGCGGCACCGTGGGCAATCCCGTCACCGCAGTCGCGATCGCCTCAAACCTAGCTAGGGGGCGATCTGCTGGGTGTTCTGCGTCTGCTGGTTGCCGGTGCCGTAGCAACTGGGCTGGTCGCCCTCTCTTACATTTCAGAATCGTGATGATCCGGCGTGGCCATTGCCGCGGAGCTCCCGTTAATGCACGCTTTATAATATTCCAAGGGAGTATCATGATAAACGTGCTTGAGTTGATAGTCAGGATCCAGTTCGCGTTACAAGACCGGCATGCCCAACGCCGCGAAGACGGCTTCACCACCGCCGAATTGCTCGGCAACGCAGCCCTGGGAGTGGTGGCGCTCGTGATGATTTGGGGAGCTATGAACAAGCTGGGACTGCACGTAGTCGATTACATCTCGAAACAAATCACCAACGGCAACTAATCGGCCCGCCTCATGCGGGACGCTCGGTCGAGGGGAGGTGATTCGGTGTCTCAGATTGCGCTTGAACGTCAGCCTGCGCGGCGATCAGAACGCGGGTTCGTATCGGTCGAGTTCATGGTTGCGACCTGCTTTTCGTTTCTTCTTCTAGTTATGGTCACTAATCTTGTCCTTGTGCAGTACGGACGCGGGATCGTGCGCGCCTCGGTCGATGAATCCGCTCGCGCAGGTGCACGCTTCTCGACCGACCCCATTGCGAGTTGCAAGAAACGCCAAAGTGACGTTGTCGGCGGACTCGGAAAGCTCGCGACGAATGTCGAGAGCAAATGCGAGCTGGTCAACGGTCAGATTCGCGCATCCGCTTCAGCCGACTTTCCCGGGTGGCTGCCCGGCGTGCCCACTTTTCACGAGAACTCCGTAGCATTGTCCGGTCAGGAAAAGGCCCCAAAGTGAGGGTTCCGCGCAACGAGCAGGGTTTCGTGACCATCGAGTTCGTACTTGGCGTCGCGTTCTTGATCCTGCCGGTAACGCTGATGGTTCTCGTTCTTCCGATCTGGTCGGAGCGCCAATCCGTTGCGCGTGTTGCTGCGCGAGAAGCCGCTCGCTCGTACGTCGTCAATCAGAACATCGATCAGGCAAAAGCAATCGCGCTACAGATCACCGCCAACGATCACATCAAAGCCGAATCGGTGGATGTTGCTCTCGAGGGTGACCCGAAACAACGTGGTGGATCAGTACGGGCGACTGTCCAAGTAAAGGTTCCTGTGAGCTCGATTCCGCTGCTCGGTGCGAACAGCGATGCATTCACAATCAAGTCGTCGCACACTGAAGTTGTCGACCTCTACAGAAGTCAACGATGACGAAAACGCGTGCTGAGAAAGGACGTTCAGAGAAAGGCTTTTTCACTATTTGGGTCCTCGGCCTGTGCATGTGCTTGTTCATGATCGGCGGAATCAGCTTGGACCTGTGGCGCGGATTTTCGGATCGTCGCCAGCTCGCAGCAATGACCGATGCGGCGGCTGTCGCGGCAGCATCGCAGATCGACCTCACAGCTTTTCGATCGCAACCGTCGCGACTGGAACTCAACCAAGAAGACGCCCGGAAACGCGCGACCGATTACATGACAGCCGAAGCAACGGCGAGCAATTTACAGTTGACCGGCCTCGAGGTGAAGGTCAACGGGCCCGTTGTGCAAGTGATCGCGAAAAAGAAGCTCGACATGACTCTCACGCGCATTCTCGTGCCTAACAAAGACATCGATGTATCAACTACCAGCGCTGCAGAAGCACGACTGGGGGGCCAGTGAAAGATCGTCGCGCAATCATTTTCCTCGTCGTGCTGTTGATCGTGATGGTCGGCGGCGCGCTCGTGATTCGCTCAGGAGGCGACAGCAGCTCAACCGGCACGGGCGGCTCTGACGGTAGTACGACAACGACCGCCACCGGCGCTTCGGCAACTTCGACCTCGACGTCGATTCCCCAAGCCACACAGGAGAATTTCGACACCGCGGTGCGTCGAGTCAGCGACGCGGAGAACGAACTCTTCTCGCATCCGGATGCTTCTCGAGTAGGCGAAATCATGGATTCGAGCTGCGGTTGCTATGCCGACGCCCAAAAGCGACTGACGAACCTTTCATCCAAGGGATGGCGCGTGAGCGGGCCAAATATCACCGTCCTCAAGACCTCCGCCTACGAGACAACCCCCACGACCGTCGAGGGAGTCGTCAACGTTTCAACGGGCACCTACAAGGTCGTAGACGCATCCGGGAAAGCGGTCGAAGCTGCCCCGAATCCAAGCACCCAACCCCTCGTATACGTGATGAAAAAGGGGCAAGATGGTGTATGGCGCATTTTTGACCGTCATTTGCCGGAGGAAGTACATTGATTAGGGCCCGATTTGGAGTGGCATTTTTCGGATTGATTCTTGCTGTCGCGCCTCTTGCCTTCGTTTCACAACCGGCTGAAGCCGCAGGCGCCATCTGCAACGGCTCAAAGGCATCCGAGACTCAGAGCCAGGTCGTTGTCCTTGGCGGTTGCACGACCAGCACCGGGACCGGCGGAAGACAGGCAAACCCGATTTATCAAACGATAAAGCGATATGAGAACCAGCCATGCAAGGACGCAAACGGCCATGACTCCGTCATGGGCGTTATTTGGGACCCGATCCTCCAGAGCAGTTATGACTGGTGCCTCCTTCAGCGGGGCGGCCCGGGCGTGGTGGACACCACGCAGCTCGCGATAAATGCTCCAAAACCGACCGCGGACTTTGCAGATCGGTTTCTAACCGGTGCCGAAGCAAAATTTTCTGTTCCAGAAATGACTTCTCACGCTCAATCTCTGCGACAATTTCCTGGGGCGACTATTAATGCGACCCCGACAAAAATGGCCTGGGACTTTGGTGATGGAACAAAATCATCGGAGCTCGAGCCGAAACACATATTTCTTACGACAACACCCGACCCGAATAAACCAAACGATCACACCGTGCACGTGCGAGTAACAGGGACTTGGCACCTGTATTTGCACCCAGCGGACCAAGGCGTCAACAATCCAGTACAAGACCTTGGAGAAGTGTCCTTGACTGGTCAGTTGGACAGGCCAATCGTAGAAGTGTGGTCCGCACAAACGGAGCCGAAGCAAAATGCCTGACACATTTGACCCAGATGCCTGGCCCGGTGGTAACACCGGTTCGACGCCGCCCAACAATGGGAAAGGCGGTGCCGGCCCGAACGAATTCGGCAGCGGTGCGCACTCTCGCGACGACGATGACTTTGACGCGTTCGGATTCAACGACGAGCCCGCGATTCCTGCCGGCGGAAACGATGATGACGACTTCGGCAGCTTCAGTTACGACTTCGATGACGAGCCGGCTCCGGCGTCACAGCATCAGCCTTCTCCGATCGCGACTTCTCAGCGAGGCGGAACCGACGATTTCTACGGCGCCGATGATGACGACCCGTATTCGATGCCGTACAGCGCCGACGATGACATCGGCGGCGGACAGAAATACGACGACGATGACGACGACTTCGATCGGTTCGACGACTTCGAAGATCGCGAGCCAAGCAGGGGCGGCAACTTGAAACGCACGCTTATCGGCGTCGGCGCGGTTGTCTTCTTTTTGGGCGCACTTGCGTTTGGTCTGATGACGCTCCTCAACGGAGGCGATTCGAAGGCAAAGACGAAGACCCCCACTCCCAACCCGGCACCGGTGCAGTCCGCTCAGCCCAAACCGGCGCCGGCGCCCGGTGCAAACACCGGCACGTCTGCACCGCCGGCCAATCCCAACGCTCCTCCGATCGAAGTCACGAAAACGCTGGGCGACGCTCTGAGAGGCTGGGGCCAGTTCGCCGTCAACGGCGACCTTGACGAGGTCAAGAACTTCTTCGTGCCGACCAGCAGCCAGTACCTCCACTTCAAAGACGTTGAGAGTCCTGCGCTCAAGGCAAAGCCTGTGGGCAATCCGCCGTACACGATGACCATGAGCAAGGACGACTTCAAGACAGTCAAGTCGGGGAACGACTGGAAAATCTCGGGCACCGTCACTGCAAAACGCCCCGGCGAAAACGACCAGCCATTCCGGTGGGAGTTCACGATGACCCAAGTGAGCCCGAATTCTCCGTGGCAGATCTCTCAGGTCCGCCAGTTCTAACCGCCGGCACCGGCCTTTTCTGAAACCTGTGTGCACGTCGCGCCCTCCCCAGGCGTTATCTACACACAGTTTTTTTACCCTGCGGAAGTGTGTGTAGATAACGCTCTCCGCAGGCGCGAAGTGCACACAATTTCTTGAAAACGGATAAATGTCACACCCGGTTTGCATACTGGTGACATGGATCTCGCCGGGTGCGGGGAGATCGGACGATCGCAGGACGGTCTGATCACCCGTGACCAATCGCTGAAGTTCCTGTCCAAAAAGCAAATACAAGGCCTGCTCGAAAAATGCGTCTGGCAACAAGTCAATCGATTTGTTTATCTAGGCTCGCTCGCTCCGATTACATGGCTCAAGCGAGTTCGCGCTGCCGTTCTCGCGTGCGGCGAACCCGCAGTGATTTCGGGAATGAGCGCCGCATACATGTGGGGGCTCCTCGAACGAGAGCCACGAACGGTCGATGTGATGGTTCCATTTGGACGTTCTTCAAGGCTGCCCGGCGTCGACGTGCATCGCACGCGAAGTTGGCACGTCGAAATGCTCGACGAGTTGGACGGAATGCCGATCTCGACGCCGGCACGCGCAATCATCGACATTTCGCGATTTGTCAGTAAATACACGTTGCTGCATGCCGTAGATCTCGCGATTACCGCGAAACAGCTGACGCTGGATGACATTGCATCGGAACTCGAAAGGATCGGGTCCCAAGGGCTATCCAGGTGTTCATTACTATTCGGGGTCCTCGCCGAACGAGATTCGACGTTCGAGGCAACTGATCACGTATCCGAGGCAGAGGCACTTGCGATATTCAAGGCTGCCGGGCTGCTGGCACCGGTGCCACAGGCCCGAATTCCGCTCGATGCAATCACTACCGCATATCCGGATTTTGTCTACTTCGACAAGAAGATTTGGATTGAGATCATCAGCTGGCGCTGGCACGGTGGCCCGTCGAAGTTCGAGGACGACGTTCAGCGTAAGGTCAAAGCTCGCGCACAAGGCTGGCTGATCCTTGAAATTTCACGAAAGACATTCCTGCAAAACCCCGCCTCCGCGATAGCAGCCGTCAAGTCCGCTATAGCCGAACGCAGCTGACGTCCAGGTACGTAAAAACTGTGCGCATTTCGCGCCCCGCCAGGGCAACATCTACACACACTTCTGACGAGTGAGGCGCGGACAGCGATCGGTTAGGAGATGGGTTAGGCGGCAGGGAGGCTGATTACTTCCCCGGGGAAGATCCAGTGCGGATCTCCCGAGCGAAGATGCGTCCGGTTTTCGTGGATGACCTTCAGCCAATAGTCACGGACCTCGGCTTCGCTCACGTCTTTCGGGGAGCGGTTGGTCGAGCCGGCGAGAGCGTCACGAGAGATGGTCCAGAGATTGTCGCCTTTGACGACCTTGTGCTCCTGGATTCCCTTGACTTCCGTTCCCGGCGTCACAGGAGCCGGAGTCGGTGTCGGTTCAGCGGTCTTCGGGGCCTCGGTGGTTGTCGAAGTGGAAGGCGGCGTCACACCTTTGCTCGACGGTTTGGGCCTTGGCGAGGAAACGAAATCGTCGCCTGCTCCAGGCGCCACCGGCAGATTCTTGCTGGGCTGGGTCGTCGAAGAAGTACTTGAAGTGGTGCTTGAAGTGGTGCTCGACGTTGGAGGCACCGTGCTGGACGTACTGGATGTAGTCGTCGTCGCCTTCGTACCGGGAGAATCGACGACACCAAGGTTGGTCTGCAGGGTGAGTTCGTGCTGAGCGTCGGGTGAAGGCGTCGAAGCCATTGCGGCAGTGCTGCCGATTCCCACGAGAGAAGACGTCGCCAGCGAGACGGCAACGGCGCCATCGACGACTCGACGTACTGAAGGCATCGTGAGCACCGAGGTCGCCCGAATAGCTGCCGGGATGCGGCTGAGCTGGGCCAAAGTGAACAGTGTGGTGCTGATGAACATCCAGTAGGCAACCACTAGGGCGGCCAGACGGATGAGCGGAGTAACGATTTCCTCGAGCGAGCTCGACTGTAGCCAGGCCGAGAGGTTGTTCCAATCGACCTGCATCCCATGTGAGGAGCCCAAAATATGTAGACCGGCTATTGCCACGAGCTCGAAAGAAAAGAGAGCTATAAGTGGCGTTGCCTTACGCTGACTACGCATCATGATTCCTAAGTTACTTCCGTGAGACAAATTCAGCAACGACATCAAGTCGCAATATGCAAACCTAGCCTCTTGAGGTAGGCCTTCTTGGCTGATCAGGGGAAAATCCCACGAGCCGCGATTACGGCCGCTACACGCTCGGTGGCTAATACGAAGGCTGCGCGACGAAGTGAAACATTCAGACTGTCCGCCCGCTGCCAAACCGCCAGGAACGAATCCTCCATCGTGCGACGTAGTCGCTGGGCGACGACGTCCTCTTCCCACTGGTAGCCCTGACGGCTCTGGGCCCACTCGAAGTAGGAAACAGTGACGCCACCGGCGTTCGCCAAGATGTCGGGCACGACACAAATGCCGCGGTCGGAGAGGATCGCGTCGGCATGGGGAACGGTCGGACCGTTGGCCGCCTCGACAATAACCTTCGAACCGATCCGCGCGGCGACATCTTCGTCAATTGCATTCGCAAGCGCTGCAGGGATGCAGAGCTCGGCTTCGACACTCCACATCTCATCCGGCGTAATCGGGTCTGCGCCCTTGAAACCGACGACCGAGCCGGTCTGGGCGTGATGATCGCTCAAGCGGAATGCATCGAGGCCGGCGGGGTTGTAGACCGCGCCACCGACATCAGACACCGCAACGATTCGCATGCCCGCAGAGGACAAGAGGAACGCGAGCGGTCCACCGACTTTGCCGAAACCCTGAATTACCGCGCGGCTACCGGCCATCGGAATCCCAAGGCGCAAGAACGCCTCGCGTACGCATGTGAGGACGCCTGACGACGTTGCGCCTGCACGTCCAAGCGAACCACCCATGTTGAGCGGCTTGCCGGTTACTACGTCTGGCTGGAACGAACCTTTCAATGTTGCATAAGTGTCCAGCAGCCACGCCATGACTTGCTCGCTTGTGTTGACGTCGGGTGCAGGCACATCCATGTCGGGCCCCAGAACCGGAGCGATTTCGTACGTATATCGGCGCGTAAGACGTTCGAGCTCGCCCATCGAAAGTTTGGTTGCATCGACGCGCACCCCACCTTTTCCTCCGCCGAAAGGAACGTCGACGACAGCAGTCTTGAACGTCATGCCGGCGGCCAGTGCAGTGACCTCGTGCGCGTTTACGTCTTGGTGAAATCGGATGCCGCCTTTAGCGGGACCACGACTGTCGTCGTGACAAACGCGCCAACCCTGGAACACCTCGAGCCGGCCGTCATCCATCTTGACCGGGACTGAAACTTCAAGAACGCGGCGCGGACTACGCAGGAGCGTGTGAATCGAAGGATCGAGATTGACGAGTTGCGCAGCGTCGTCGAAACGCTCGAGCATCGATTCCCATTCGTCGACGGGGGCATGCTTGGCAGGCTGATGGTCTGTCATACAGGTGTCGGCTTTACTCCGGGCAAGTAGTGGATGTACAGGTTGCGAATCACAGGAACGAAGCGCTCTTCATCACCTGGCTCAAAGGTGATTGTCACGACGTTTGCATGAATGTGTACAGCGATTACACCGCCCGTGTCGAACAGGCGGGTCGCCAGAACGTCGGGTGGTCGAATTCCAGAAAGATTCAGACACGAATAGCTTTCGTGACTGGTACCGGTAAGGCTGCGATCGATTTCATATCTGACCAGGCCGGGACGCAGGATTCGCTTATTCACGATCCCGACCGGCTGACCCATGGCGAGAGACTAATGGAGCAAAATGCCCGCCATGCCGAAGATGGGTAGGTATCCTCCCAGTACGCTCACGCCGATGTCGTCACCTACTTCCTCCCCCGAGCGTGTTCCGGTCAAGACAATCGCTACTGCGATCGCAATGGTCGTCGCCACCTATCTGCTTTGCGCGTTCTTCCAGAAAGTCACTCAGATCCTCGTGCTGGTTGCCGTTGCAGTTTTCTTTGCGCTGGCCCTCAACCCGGCGGTTGACTTTCTCGAGCGGCGATTTCACATTCGGCGCGGCTTTGCTGCGAGCGTGGTGTTTCTCGTCGGAGCGGTGTTACTGATTGCGCTGCTTTACCTGTTCATCACTCCCCTGGTGCATCAGACGCAGACATTGATCGATCGCTTTCCGCAAATGGTCGACGACACGCGCAGCGGCAAGGGCGCAACGGGCAAGTTCGTGCAGCAACATCACCTCGACCGTTGGGTTGCTCAAAACCAAGATCGCTTCCGTTCATCGATCACAAGTTCCACATCGTCGCTTCTGACGATTGCAAGCACAGTGGCTTCGACGATCGCCGGCATGGTCACGGTGTTGGTGCTGACGTTCTTCATGCTGCTGGAGGGTCCCCATATGGTTCGCGCGCCACTCGTGTTCTTCGAGCCCGCCAAGCAGGAACGCATTCGTCGCGTCGCTGCCGATGCAGCCAAAACAGTCAATGGCTACGTAACCGGCAACCTCTTGATCAGCGTGATTGCGGGAACCGTTGCGTATATCGCGTTGCGCGCAACCGGCGTGCAGTTCGCATTCGTTCTAGGAGTCTGGGTTGCGTTTGCAGACTTGATTCCATTAATCGGCGCAACTCTTGGCGCGATCGCAGCTGTCGGGGTTGCTTTCCTACACAGCACGCAGGCCGGAGTCATAAACCTGATTGTCTACGTCGTCTACCAGCAGGTCGAAAACCACGTACTTCAAACGACAATCATGGCGCGCACAGTAAAGCTCAATCCGCTAGTCGTGTTGGTCAGCGTTTTGCTGGGTGCCGCATTTGCCGGCTTCATCGGCGCGCTTTTCGCAATTCCGATCGCAGGGGTTGTGCAAGTCATCGGACGCGACTGGATCGAGATGCACAGAAGTGAGTTGAAGGGCACAGATACCGCAGAACTAGGGGGATCACAGGAATGACCGAACTCGACTGGGGACGACGCTTTTTGATGTGTCCCCCTAAGCACTTTGGCGTGCTCTACGAAATCAATCCGTGGATGCATCGTGAAGTGACCGTCGATCGTGATCTAGCACATTTGCAGTGGGAAACTCTCACGAAGACACTGCGCGATGCCGGCGCCGAGCTCGAATTCATGGAGCCTGCAGAAGGTTGGCCGGACCTCGTATTCACTGCAAATGCCGGAATTGTCAACGGAAACCAGTTTGTGCCGGCGCATTTCAAGAACCCTGAACGGCAAGGGGAAACTCCGCTCAACATAGAGTGGTTCTCACAACGTGGCTACAAGCTCGACCACATTCCTGAAACCGTTGTACATGAAGGAGCGGGCGACGCCCTTCCCTTTGGCATAGGCAAAGTCCGGGTTCTCATATCTGGATGGCGCACGCGTTCCGACGCGGCTTCGCACGCGTACATGTCACGCCTCACTGGTGCAGCAATTCGCTCGCTCGAATTAGTGGACATGCGCACATACCACCTCGACCTGTGTTTCACGCCACTCGATGACCGCCGCGCACTGATCTCACGGATGGCATTCGACTCATATGGACTCAAGATGCTCACCGAACTCGTACCCGAACCGCTAATCCTCGACGACGATGAGACACTTTCGTTCTGCTGCAACTCGGTCGTCGTAGGTAAGAACATCGTGATGCCGGCGTGCCCGCCTCGCGTGGGGCGACAGCTCGAGGCGTGGGGATTCAACGTCATGGAGTCTCCTGTGCCCGAGTTCATGAAAGGTGGCGGCGGCTGCAGATGCCTCACCATCGCTCTCGACACAACCGTCGGTCTCTACACGCCTGACGCCTGACGACTCACTCGAACGATTCGGCGGACCTTAGCTGCTCGATGCTATGTCGCGGCGTTTGAACAGCGCTATCGCCGCTGCCGCAATGACCGCCAGGTAGGCGACCAAAACCAATGCCGCGTAACCGGCGCTCCGCTTGTAATTCTCGGCGTCAAACGTTCCGCCGCTCAAGAGAATCGACTGATTCGCCGCGAATGTCCAACGCGTCCAGCCGGGTCGAAGAATCGACAACACAGGTTGGAAAATCATCACCGACGCCGCACCGATAACCAATGCGCCTGCTGTGTTGCGCGTGATGAAAGCGAGAGCAGCGGCAAGGGTCGCCGAGATGGCTATTACGCAGGCACTTCGCAAGATTCCGAGCGACGTCAACCACAGCCAATGCCCGCCGATGCCGGACGTCGTTCCATGAACTGCAGCGACCGGCCAGAGGACCAAGAAGACCAACGCACATAGCGCGACCGCGAACAACGCTGAAATGGTGGCGACCGCGAGGAATCGCGTTAATGCGAGCCGTGCCCGACGTGGCTCGAACAAAAGAATCGTTGTCACGTTTCCGGCGCGCCAATCTGCACCAACCAAAGTCGCACCGAGAACGAAACCGATGACAATTGCAACGTCCATCACGCCTCGAAGCACTCCGGATTGCAATCCGTGTTCCGAAAGGATCGTCAGCTCGAGAGGATCCTTGTGATTTCCTGTATTGAAAAACACGAGTGCCGCACCGATGACAACGACGATTGCTGCGAATAGCCCAAACAGCTTGACCACGCGTCGCGAAGCAGCGCGAATCAGTTCAACGCGAAAAAGTCGGAGCATCGGATCCACCGCCTTCCTTTGGGGTCTCGCCGATAAGCTCGAGAAAGACGTCTTCGAGATTCGCCACGTTCGGCTGCAGCTCGGTCAGCCAAAGACGTTCGCGCCCAAGCGCTTCGGTGATCCGCGACGCGAGTTCGGCACCCGCATTCACCGTCAGGTGGTCCCCCTCGCGTTTTGCGTCAAACCCGGCGGTGAGCAGAACACGGAGCCCGGCTTCGAGCTCGACGACTTTCAAGATGTATCCGGTCGGTTTGCTACCCGAAGCAAGAACTTCATCAACGGTTCCGCTCACGACACAGCGGCCCTTTGCGAGAACAGCAACGGAATCACATGTGTTCTGAATCTCACTGAGGACGTGACTGGAAACGAAGACGGTTCGACCTTCGTCTCCCAGGCGACGCATGAGAGCCCGAATGTCACGGATTCCCGGGGGGTCCAAACCGTTCGCGGGCTCGTCGAGAATCAGCAACTTCGGATCTTTGAGCAACGTCGCGCCGATTCCGAGACGCTGGCGCATACCGAGCGAATACGTCTTGACCGCGTCGTCCGCCCGATCGGCGAGGCCAATCGTCTCGAGCACTTGATCAACGCGCTTTTTGCCGATGCCATCGATACCGCCCAGCAAACGAAGGTTCTTTCTTGCCGAAAAGTTCGGAAACAGCGCCGGCGTTTCGACGACCGCACCAATGTCGCGAATGACTCTGGGTAGTGCTTTCGGAACGGCTTGGCCGAACACGGTTGCGTGACCGTCGGTTGCGCTTACGAGTCCTAACAGACAACGGATCGCGGTGGTCTTTCCGGAGCCGTTTGGACCGAGAAATCCGAATACCCCGCCTTCGGACACCGACAAGTCAAGACCGTCGAGTGCGACCGTCGTGCCCTTGCGGATTCTTCGATATGTCTTTCGCAAACCCTGAATCTCGATGACCGCACCCATTGCGGGCAGAGGTTAGCGATCCGACTGCCTCCCTTCGAAGACCTTGTCTTCGAAGACCCGTGCGAGCGGCCACACCGCCGCGGCGAGGCCGATCGAAACAATTGCGAGTGCGATATGCACAAGACGGAATGAAAGCGAGTGGTTGTCGGCGGTGAGCATGTTCTTGACAAGAACCGCCCAGACGAAGAACGTCCACACACACGTTGCCCGTAATAGATGGCTGTGTTTGATTGTCACGCCTCGAAAGGTAGTTCCGCTTGTTGATCTACATCATCGCCTTGCGCGGGCTGTAGGCCCCACGGGAGGTTATCCATGAACACCCAACGCCGGCGATGGATTGCCGAAGGGCCGTAAGCTCGCAGTGCTGCTTTATGTCGCGGGCACGGATAGCCCTTGTTGTTGTCGAAGTTGTAGAGCGGATAGTGCCTTGATTCGCTCCGGATGATTCGATCGCGCGTGACCTTCGCGAGGATTGACGCTGCTGAGATCGAAAGGCATCGTGCGTCGCCCTTGATGAGCTTGTGAGTGGTGCCGACATTTACGAAGTCCCAATTGCCGTCGATCAGCACGTGATCGGGCGTGACACCGAGGCCGGCAATCGCTCGCTTGGCCGCGAGACGTTGCGCCTCTGCCATGCCGAACAAGTCACATTCGACCTGACTCGCATGGCCTACAGCCCACGTTTGACACCAGCCGGCAACACGATCGAAAAGGCGCTCGCGTTCGTTCTCGGAGAGCATTTTTGAGTCACGAACATTGTTGACACGCTTGTCTCGTGGCAACACAGCTGCGCCGACCGAAATAGGACCGGCCCAGGCCCCACGCCCTACCTCGTCGACACCGACTACGACTTTCGCGCCCTCGCTCCACAGTGCGCGTTCGAACGAGAGGCTCGGCACGGTCTGGCGCTTCATTGTCCGTAACCGTAGGCGCGGACACACTCCACTAGTGCCGTGTCCACAAACCGGTAAGGAACGAGAACCTAATAAGTTCCCGGGATTACGGTGAGTCAGATTCGTTCCTCGCAAGGCGCGGCGCCGAAGCCCGAACTCAAGAGCAGTTTCGAGGCGCCGGAACGCCGCGAGGGAAGAATCTGGCCAGCGGAATCCGGAACTTATTACGTT
>JBBSGY010000014.1:0-13820 GCA_038253645.1 Acidimicrobiales bacterium | reverse complement strand
AGCCGCTCTCGCACCCCTCCAGGGTCTTCAACCTACTTGAGGGTCACGAGGCCGAATCGGCGTGCCGCCAGTACCTTGGATTCCTCCGGAATCGAAGCCGCTCTCGCACCCCTCCAGGGTCCGCGAGACTGGGACTATGGACATCGATCAGCTCGAAGGGGAAGGGTGGACCAAGGTCGGCGACACCATCACCAAAACCCTCACGTTCGAGGATTTCGTTGATGCGGTCAGCTTCGTCAATCAGGTTGCCGTGGTCGCCGAACAGGCCAATCACCATCCAGACATCGATATTCGATACAACAAGGTCACTTTCTTCCTGACCACGCACTCAGCAGGCGGACTTACGGACAAGGACGTTGCGCTTGCGAGCGAAATCGACAGACTCGATTAACCTCATCCACTTCGGACGTTTCGTGTGGCGGCCGGGCCCTGCGCAAGGGTGCGCCGTGAACCGGGTCAGGGTCGGAAGGCAGCAGCTCTCAGCGGAACTGCACTTTGTGCCGCAGACAGCTTGGCCGTCACACCAAACGTCCGGATATGACTGGATCAGTTCACCAGCTCATTGCCGTGCGATGTTTCGTTCGGTACCGTCGAAGTTGGGTAGTGGTCGAGAATGTGCGTACCGCATGAATGCCCAGCATCAGGGGGATACAAATGCGGTTACCCGCAGCGGGCGACCGCAGCGATCTGGGACCATCGGGCCAAGTGCATCTTGGCTCGTCGGAGCATTCCACGGGTCTCCTCACTGCTATTCGACCAGAACCTAAGCGGGAGATCCCGAATGATAACGTGCCCCTTCGTGCCAGCACATTGGCCCAGGTTGCGGCTGGAAGTCGCATGACAAAGCCGCGCGTATGCCTGTTGTACACAGGCGGCACCATCGGCATGGTCCGCAATGAGCTTGGCCTTCTGCGGCCGCCCGCTACTCCCACGGAGTTCCTCAATCATCTGCAGCGCTTGGCGCCGGAGCTTTCAGAGCGTTTCGATTTGACCTTCGTTCCGATAATGAACAAGGACAGCACCGAGGTCACTGCGAACGACTGGCAGGTGATGTCGACGGCGATTCACGACCGTCTTGCGGACGGATACGACGGCTTCGTTGTGATCCACGGCACCGACACGATGCACTTTTCTGCTTCCGCCGTCAGCTTCGCACTCGGGGGCCACCTCGACAGGCCCGTGGTATTTACGGGAGCACAAACGTCAATGGAAGTTCTGCACGGCGATGCGCGAACCAACCTTGTCCGCGCGGTGGCCGTAGCGACATCAGATGTCGCCGAAGTTGTAATCGTATTCGGGGATGGCATTTACCGGGGCTGTCGTTCGCAAAAGCGCCATGAAAGCCGTTTTGATGCGTTCGAGTCACCTGCTTTTCCGCCGCTTGGCTATATCGCCGACGAGATTGTGCTTTCCGAGGCTGCCGTCAGACGACCCATTGAGAAGCACGATCCTTCCTGTAGCAAGGTCGTCGGGGAATTTGCCACCGGAGTTCTGGCGCTTTTGCTCGTTCCCGGACTCGAGCCCGAAATCGTCCGTGAAGTCATGGAGACGGACGCGTGCAGGGCTGTGATACTTCAATCTTTCGGCGCAGGCAACGTCCCCAGTGACTTGTTACGCGTGATTGTGCGTGCTACGAATTTGCACAAACCTGTCCTGATAACCAGTCAATTTGCTGCGAACTCAACGCTGCACAGCCCGTACGAACCGGGCCACGCGGCCGTCGAAGCAGGTGCCATTGCCACCGGCAACATGACGACTGCTTGCGCGGTCGCGAAGTTGCGCTGGGTACTCGCTCGAGTAGACCGAAAGATCGCGCAGATGAAGTTGCTCGAATCGGAGCGAATTGCTCTTGTCCACAAAGAGATGGGGACCGTTTTCGTCGGCGAGATGGACGAGCCGCGCCGTCAGGACGAATCAACAGGCGGATGGAAGTCAGTCCAGCTTTGGCCCAGCCAATAAGCCCACCGGCCCGCTCACTACGTCAAAAAGATCTGAAGACGGGGTGAAAGTGGTCGCAGGTCGACCGTTAACACCCTGACTTCGCCAAAATTGCAGGGTTCCAGGCGGCGCAGACAACGACCGACACGCCACTAGATTGAGCGGCAGTGTCTGAAGCCCCGTATCAATCGCTTTATCGTCGTTACCGTCCGCAGCGGTTCTCCGAAATGGTCGGTCAAGACCATGTCGTGATGGCCCTGCGCAATGCCGTTCGCGACGAAAAGGTCGCGCACGCATACCTTTTCAGTGGCCCGCGGGGCACGGGAAAGACCAGCGCAGCGCGCATTCTGGCAAAAGCGCTCAACTGCGCGAATGTCACCGAAGGCGAGCCCGACGGCACGTGCAGCTCGTGTATCAGCATTCAAAACGGCTCGAGTCTTGATGTTCATGAACTCGATGCAGCCTCCAACAACGGTGTCGACGCGATGCGTGATCTCACAAGCCGCGCTGCACTCGGCACGCCCGGTCGTTGGAAGGTCTATATCGTCGACGAGGTACACATGCTCTCGACCGCTGCATCCAACGCGCTGCTCAAGACGCTCGAAGAACCGCCGGCTCACGTTGTATTCGTTCTTGCGACGACCGATCCGCAAAAAGTTCTTCCGACAATTCGAAGTCGCACACAGCATTACGAGTTTCGGCTGCTTTCACCCGAACTTCTCGGCCGCCTCGTTCACGACATCAACAACCGGGCAAACCTGCACGTGCCGAACGAAGCTATCGACCTCGTCATTCGTCGAGGCAAAGGTTCTGCGCGCGACGCGCTTTCATCGCTGGATCAAGTAGCCGCAGCAGGCACTTTCGATGATGAGAGCGCGATCATCGACGAGATGACCGAGGCACTCTGCGAACGCGATACCGGCCGCGCACTCGTTGCAGTCGCCGAAGGGTGTAACAGCGGACGCGAACCGCAGCGTCTCGCAGTTGATCTCCTCGAACACTTGCGCAACGGCTTCCTGTCGATCATGTCCAAGGGGCTTGTACCGCTTGCCGACTCCGCGGTCGAGCGCGTCGAAAAACAAGCGCGCCGCCTCGGTGCGCCGGCGCTGGTACGTGCGATGGAAGCCATCGGCGAAGCGTTACAACTCATGCGTGATGCTCCTGAAACCCGCGTAACTCTTGAAGTCGCGCTGACCAGGCTCACAAAACCCGAGCTGTCGACAGACCCGGCAGCCCTTCTCGAACGTATTGAACGACTCGAGCGGGCTGCTTCACCACGGCGCGCCGAAGCAACGCTCGTGGCGGCGGCGAGAGTTGAAGCGCCTGTTCGCGCAACGTCGGAGCGTCCTGCGCTCGGTGGAATCAATCGACCGGCTCCACAACCTCGACCTACTTCGGCTCCGCAGCCGGCTCCGCAGGCGCAAAAAGACAGCCCGACCGCGCATTTCCCGACTCGTGACGAGCTCGTTGAGATCTGGGGAGACAAGATTCTTGACGCGCTTCCCGCCCGTGCAAAGTCGCGTTTTCGCACGGGACGCTTCATTTCCGTCGAAGGTGGCCGCGCTACCTATGCGTTGCCCAACTCCATTCACAAAGAGCGCTGCGAAGAAGTGCGTAACGAAGTCGAAGCCGTGCTGCGCGCTCACTTCGGCATACGTATTCCTCTCGTGCTTACGGTCGACGATGAAGCACCCGCGATCGTCGAGACGCCGAAGGTCGAAGAAGAAGAGGTCATCGACATCCGTGAGACCGTCGAGGCAGAGCACGTCGAGACGGTGTCACCCGAGGAGCGTTTGATGAAGGCGTTTCCCGGTGCGCAAGAGCTGAACTGACATGGCCGTCTACGTTGCGCCGGTTCAACGGCTGATTGACGAACTCGGAAGGCTCCCCGGCATCGGCCCTAAGTCTGCGCAACGCATTGCGTTCCATTTGCTGAAGGCAACCAAGGAAGATGTTGTTCGTCTTTCAGACGCGCTCGTCGAGACTAAGGATCAAGTGCGTTTTTGTGACCGGTGCTTCAACATTTCAACGAGTGAGCTCTGCAATATCTGTTCAGATGACCGTCGCGATTCACACGTGATTTGCGTTGTCGAAGAGCCCCGCGACGTGGTCGCGATCGAGCGCACGAGTGAGTACAAAGGCCGATATCACGTGCTGCAGGGCGCAATCAGCCCAATAGAGGGCATCGGCCCTGACCAGTTGAAGGTCAAAGAGCTGCTCGCGCGTCTGGATCCTGAAGAAGTCAAAGAGATCATCCTCTGCACCAACCCCAATATCGAGGGCGATACAACAGCGATGTATCTCGCACGCCTGCTTCAGCCCCTCGGCCTCGAAGTTACGCGCATCGCAAGTGGTCTACCCGTGGGCGGCGATTTGGAGTACGCCGACGAGCTGACACTCGGCAATGCTTTGCGCGGTAGGCGAGTGGTCGACGCCTGATGCGCCTAGCCCGGCAACCTCCGATGATTGTTCACGGAACGGAATACAAAGAGTCGCGGACGTCGTATGCCTCTGTGACGCGGAGGTAATACCCGAAAGGATCTTCGACCCGAAAGTCCTTGACACCCCATGGGCGCTGGATGAGATCCCGCACAACGCATTTACGATCGATGGCGATGCCGTACGCGGACTCAAGATCTCTTACGCGGATCACTATCTCGACCCCGAATCCTCGTTTGGTGTCGCTCGGAAATCGGGAGAAATATGTCTGGCTCTCCCAGGAACGGGTTCCCGGCCAAAATGTAAGCAACTGTCCGTCCAGGTTCAGCACCAGATAACCCTTGTCATCCTCGGGCGTTCTCTCCCAGACAACCTCGAAGCCGAATGCGCAGTAGAACTCTTTTGCCTTGTCGAAGTCCGGCACATGAAGTTCCACGAACAGGCCGGAATTCGGGCCACCGCTGTTTGTCATGCCCAGGATTATGTGCTCCAGAGCATACGACCGGCAATTCGTGAAGTTGCAATCCGTCGACAGCATCCGTCAGCTACGTCTACCGCCGAAACGACGCGAGCGACCGGCGCTGAGGAGCCCAGCGCACCTAGGCGGTTTGAACGTTGGCGCGGACTTCGTCCATGTCGAGTTCAAGCGCCTTGTCGAGCAGTTCAACAAGCGCAGCTTCAGGAAGCGCGCCCGGCTCGGAGTAGAGAATGACGCCTTCACGGAAAATCGCCAGCGTCGGGATCGACTGGATGCCGAACTGTGTGGCGAGTTCTTGCTCGGCCTCGGTGTCGACCTTGCCGAAGATCACGTTCGGGTAGCGGTCGGAGACGGTTTCGTATGTCGGTGCAAAACGCACACACGGCCCACACCATGCAGCCCAGAAGTCGACAACGACGACATCGTTTGTCTTAACGGTCTCTGCAAAGCTGTCTTTGCTCAGCGTGGTCGTGGCCATGAGTTACGAATCCTCCGATTTGGTTTGCTTGCGGTTAAACGCCGATGGGCACCGTGTATTCCCATTACCGTTGGCGGATAGGTTTGTCAGACCATGAAGGTCTTCCTGCTCGACGGTACCTATGAGCTGTTTCGTCAATTCTACGGACGGCCGGGCCACCACAGTGCCATTTTGGGCGAAGTCGACGCCGTCAGGGGTGTTCTTGCCTCCGTCCTTACCCTCCTTGAGCAGGGAGCAACGCACGTTGGAGTGGCTACAGACCATGTCATCGAATCTTTTCGAAATGATATGTGGCCCGGTTATAAGACAGGCGTTGGCATCGATCCGACCCTGTGGTCGCAGTTTCCGATCCTGGAGAACGCGCTCGTTGCAATGGGCGTGGCCACTTGGCCGATGGTCGAACTTGAAGCCGATGACGCGTTGGCGACAGCAGCCTCGGTTGCCTTTCGTGACGATCGCGTAGATCAGATCGCGATCATGTCTCCTGATAAAGACCTTGCGCAGTGCGTGATCGGGGCAAAGATCGTGCAAGTCGATCAACGCAAGAACGTTGTTTACGACGAAGCAGGAGTGCTCGAAAAATTCGGTGTGATGCCGAGCTCGATTCCTGACTATCTTGCTCTTGTCGGCGACGCCGCCGACGGTTTTCCAGGTCTGCAAGGTTGGGGAGCAAAAAGCACAGCGACCGTGCTGCGCGAATTCGAGACGATCGAACAAATTCCGCTGGACGTGTCGCAATGGAAGCTTAATGTGCGTAGTGCGGCAACGCTCATCGCAAAACTGGAAGAGCAGTTCGACAACGCTTTGTTGTTCAAAGACCTTGCAACATTGCGCGTTGACGAATCATTGTTGACCTCCGTCGATGAGCTTGAATGGCAGGGAGCGTCGCCTACGTTCGCGCAGTTCGCAGAGGATTTGGAAGCCCCGCGTTTGTTGTCGCGGATGGAGAAACTCGCGCGTTAGCGCTGGTCTTGACGGAGCCACTCCACGGCATCGGCTCCCGATCAGCGAGTAATCCGCAAATGTGTATAGGCTTTGCCGGTTATCAAAATCAAAGTGCCCGCGGCATAGAAAACCTCGGGACCTGACCAGGGAACCACACGACTGTGGGCGGCTCCCATGGAGAACAACAATGTCGACTTTGGCACTGTGGTTCGAGCTGGATGAGGTAAGTGCTCACCGGTTTTCGGACGCAATCAGCGCACTGGCTGAGAAGTTTCGAACCCCTCGATTCATCCCGCATATCACCGTGTTCGGTGGTCTCTGGATAGATCGCGCGTCTGCGACCGAGCTCGTCGATGAACTCCTCGATGACGTATCGGACGTATCGGTCGAATTCGGTGAGTTCGGCTACGACGAGATTTGGTCGCGCTCTTGCTATGTGCGCGTGCTTCCGTCGGAGCCAATGCTTGCAATTCATGATCGGGCTGCAAAAGGTTTAGGGATTTCAGGCCCGCTTTACGCGCCTTATTTGAGTTTTCTCTATGGGGAATTTTCGCGGGAGTCGAAGGCCAAAGCGATCGAAGAGCTGCAGCTTCACCTACCGACACACGCAACGATCTCAGCTGTGTCGCTTTGGCACACCGACCCGACCGGTGTCGAAATGTGGAGACGTCTGTACCGTGTGCCGATTCCCACTGATGGTTTGTCCATACAGGAATTCGACGTATCGCTCACGCAGTAAACGCCCGCCTCGCCCGAGCCCCACTAGCCTCACCCCCATATGGGTGAGCTGATGGACCGCAAGCTGGAAGAGCTGGCGAAACGCAAAGAAGAGGCTCGTGCAGCGGGCTCTGAGAAGGCAATCGCACGTCAGCACGAGCGCGGCAAGCTCACCGCTCGTGAGCGCATCGACGAACTGGTCGACTCTGGCTCGTTCCAGGAGGTCGACATGCTTGCCCGCCACCGGTCCCATGGCATGGGTGTCGAAGGCAACCGTCCCTATACAGACGGAGTTGTTGCCGGCTTTGGCACGGTCGAGGGTCGCAAGATCTGTGTTTACGCAACCGACTTCACGGTGATCGGTGGGTCACTCGGCGAGGTCGTCGCCGAAAAGATCAACAAGATCCAAGACCTCGCGCTAGCGACCGGCTGCGCCATCGTTGGCATGACCGACTCGGGTGGCGCGCGTATTCAGGAAGGCGTTGTTTCGCTCAACGGCTTCGGCGCCATCTTCAAGCGCAATGTGCGCGCATCTGGTGTTATCCCACAGATCAGCGTGATCATGGGACCGAGCGCAGGTGGTTCTGTTTACAGTCCTGCACTCACCGATTTTGTCTTTATGGTGCAAAACACGAGTTATATGTTCATCACCGGTCCCGACGTTGTTCGCACTGTTACAGGTGAAGACGTAACTCAAGAACAACTTGGTGGCGCGATGACGCATGCAACCAAGTCGGGCGTCGCGACGTTCGTTTCGCCGAACGACAAAGAATGTATCGAACAGGTTCGCTACCTGCTGTCGTTCTTGCCTTCGAACAACCTCGAAGAGCCTCCGGTCGAGCTGTCGACAGACGATCCGGAGCGTGAGACACCCGAACTACGAACGATTGTTCCGGACAGCCCAAACCAGCCGTATGACGTCAAGAAGATCATCGCGTCGGTGTTCGATGACGCCGATTTTCTCGAGTATCTGCAGTATTTCGCGCAGTCGCTGGTTTGCGGATTTGCACGCCTCGATGGTCACGTCGTCGGTGTTGTCGCGAACCAGCCACAGGTGCTTGCCGGTGTGCTTGACATCGATTCATCGGAAAAGGGTGCGCGCTTTGTACGCACTTGTGATGCATTCAATATTCCGATCGTCACGTTTGTCGACGTTCCGGGCTTTATGCCCGGTACCGATCAGGAGTACAGCGGCATCATTCGCCATGGCGCAAAGCTTCTTTACGCATATTGCGAGGCAACGGTTCCGCGCATACAAGTGATCATGCGCAAGGCTTACGGTGGCGCCTACATCGTCATGAGTTCAAAGAGCATCGGTGCCGACTTCGCGGTTGCGTGGCCGACTGCAGAGATCGCGGTTATGGGTCCACAAGGCGCCGTCGAAATCGTTTATCGCAAAGACCTCGAAACTGCAGAGGATCCGGCGACGCGCCGCACCGAACTTGTCGACGAATATACAGAGAAGTTCGCGAATCCTTACGTTGCAGCAGAACGCGGTTACGTCGATGACGTCATAGATCCGTCAGAAACCCGGCCTACGCTTGTACGTGCACTCAGCATGTTGCGGACAAAGACGGAAGATTTTCCAAAGCGCAAACACGGAAACATCCCTCTCTGATGAGTCTTCCGGAGCGCGAGCCAACGAGGGGAAGGGGACCCAAGCCTCCCTCCAGTCAAGAATTAGCGGCCATAATTGCTGCGTACGACCAGTTCGCGCATCGTCCGGGCGTGGAAGAAGAAGTCACGCAGCGCGCCGAGCACGTCTGGAAGTTTGCGAATCGCTGGTGGAATCGCTCTTCGGTTGCCGGTCGCGGACGCCCACGCCGTCCCGGCGCATTCAGCTGATTCCCCGAAAGGCCGTCAAAACCTTTTAAATCGGGGAACTCGGTTTTTGTTACGGACACATGTAGGTGTGAATACAGGCGCAGCAATTTCTTGTCCGACCTGCCGGGGCTTCTCTACCCTCGAAACGACAGGCGTGAGTTGAGGAGGCCGTCGATTTCAAACGGTCATTCCAACGAATCACGTACCGACACGTCACTTACCGATAAGGCGCTGTGGACGCTCGTTCGCAACGGCGATGATGACGCTTACGGTGAACTGTTCGAGCGTCACTACAAGCGCGTGCTTACCCACTGCTTCCACCGCACCGCGAGCACTGCAATGGCCGAAGACCTGGCGTCGGTCACGTTTCTTGAAGTGTGGCGTAAACGATATGACGTAGAGCTCGAAAACGAATCTGCTTTGCCGTGGATACTGGGAATTGCCACAAACGTTTGTCGAAATTCGGCGCGATCACAGGGCCGGCACCGTAACTTCTTGGCTCGGTTCCGTTTGTCTATTACGGACGAAGACACGGAAGACGATCTTGCGCGAAGGCTCGATGCTGAACGGCGGGTCGCTGTGGTTTTGAAATCGCTGGAACGTTTGTCTCTCGAGGATCGTGAGCTCATCACGATGTGCGTTTGGGAAGGTCTCGAATATGCCGAGGTTGCCGCAATCTTAAAAGTACCCGTTGGAACTGTGCGTTCGCGCTTGGCGCGTGCTCGTGGCCGTTTGAAAACTGCGGAACTCGCGCAGTCGAATGGACACCTACAAGATGACAACAAACGCAACACTTGGAGGAGGGTGACAAATGACTAGTCCGGTATTACCGCCGTTCCCGTCTGACGACATCACTGTCTCCCCCGAGCAAGTGCGCGCACGGAAGGCACATCTGATGACAGAAATTGCACGATTGAAGGCACGCGAACCAGTTTCGCCTATTACGCGACTCGATTGGCGTTCAAGCAGACTGCAACAAATAACAGCCGTTGCTGCAGCGGCCGCCGTCATTGCCGCGTTGGGCGTTGGGACGCTGGCGGCATTGACATCTGACAAGCCGGCGAAACTCGCGACCAGTGTTCCCGCGTGGTCCACAATGCCATCGCCGGACGCAAGAATTGTGATGACCGCAACAACTGACGCGATGAATTCCCACAACGTCATCGTCCACGCGACGCAGACGAATTGGCAGAAAGAGGATCGCTCCGGTCCACAGACGAAAGATGAATTTTGGATCGACCCGGGCGAAAACGGTAACTTCCGTCAACTTGCTTTCAATGAAGACAACGCCTCCCCTTGGAAGATCACGGCAACAAAAGTTGACAACGGAAAACTCGTTTCAACAAACATTGACTACTTCTCGAAGACTGTCATCGTAAAGACGACACCTGCTACAGACAACGCGACCACGAAAGGATCAACCGGGGTCGGTGACATCAAGGCGGACGCTGTTATCGGGCACGACGTCATAGATGGTGTCAACGCTCTTCACCTGCGCAATGCCGAAGAGGGAATGAACCGCGAGATCTGGGTGTCGGAGAAAACGAGCCTTCCTGTACGGATGACGGCACACGGTTCGGGCTTCAGCTACGTCATCGACTACGAGTGGATGCCGCGGAATGACGACACTTTGAAGTTGTTCACACCTGAAACACCTGCGGGATTCAAGCTTGTCAAAGACATCGGCAACGCGACCAAGACATCGTGGGCTGCTGATGAAGTGCCCAGCGGTGCGGAACTGCAAAAGGCAATGGAAGCTTCGATTGTTCAGCGGAACGTTGTGTTGCACCGCAAGGAAACGATGTGGAACAAAGACAATCGTAGTGGTGGCATTAACTTTCGAGATGAAAACTGGTTGGATCCGCAAGTGCGGTCGAATTCGCGATGGACGATCATCGAAAACCATGGCGATTCCAGTGGAAAGCATGATACCGGAAGCTTCGTCGACGGCGACAGCGTCATCGGTCGCTCAGTTGATTTCAACAAGCGCACAGTGTCCAACTACAGGAAAGCAACACCCCCCACTCCCAGCAACGGAAGAATTGAGACGATGGCCGGGTCTTTTGATGCGGATGTGGTTACAGGACATGTGATGCTCGACGGCGTCGATGCATTGCATCTTACGGACGGCGAGCCAAATGCAAACCGGGAAGTTTGGGTTTCAGCAGAGACCAGTTTGCCGATCCAGATGACGGCGCACGCCCACGACTTCAGTTACGTCATCACGTGGGAATGGGTGCAAAAGACACCCGAGGTAATGCGTAACTTCCTTCCACCTGCACCTGAAGGCTTCACCGTGAACTGAACCTCTCATCGAGGATGTTGCGCCGGCGGCCCTATAGGGGCCTCGACTGCGGCATCCTCGAGGAAGGCGAGGAACGCGAGGGGCTACGACAGGTCGACGTGGGCGACTTCGACCTGGCCCAGACCGTGACCGGCCGGTGTGGACGATGCGCGAGAAAGTGCGGCTTGCGCACGAACCAGGACATCCTTCGCGAACAGGCCGTGCGTCGGATACGAGGCGACGCCCGCCACCAGGCGACGAATGGCGGTTGCGTCGTGCGAAAGCGCGATCTGCAAGCGCTCTGCAGTCCACACGCCACCTTCTTCGGAAGTGTCTTCGAGAATGAGCCCGAACGTTGTGTCGTTCAATCGGCACGCAATGTCTGCCTCGCGCAACGTTTGGCGCATCAGGTTGGAGAAGCTCACCAGCGAACTGTTGCGGTGCGCAATCACGTCGGGTGTGATGTCGAGCGATTCGAAACCGAGTTCGACAAGGACGATGCTGACCGGCCAAAGGTGGCGACGCGCAGCGGCGACGCGTCCGTCAACCGCAACCTCGAAGTAGCGACGGTCGGGTAGATCGGTGATCGGGTCGATGACCGTGTGGTCGGGTCCCGCATGGGAGAGGGCGGCAGCAACAGAGGCCGGTTTCGCAAATGCAGCAGAGTCGATGCGGTCGGCTAGATCGTTGGTTTCCTCAGTTCGGCGCAAGAGGGGGAGCAGGGTGTCACCAGCGATAATGAAGCACCCGCCAATGGCACAAAGCGCGGCGAGTATGCCAAGGATGGCGATGCCAAATATGACTCCACCCACTCCCAGGCAAATACCAGCTATTCCGAGACCTAATCCGGCAAGAACATGACCACGCATTACTTGAAGTCTCGGCATGTGAGCGCCAGGACTTAGCGGATTTGTCGGCTTTTGCTCCGGAACCTCGGGTTGTTCCACCAGGCCTCCGCCAGGGTTAAGCGCACTACTAACGTGACGCGGAAATGAGCATAGGAGGCGTTAATGCCGAATGCTGGGCCTTTGGCCTTGATCGGTGGGGCCGAGTGGCAGCCCGGCTGCGATTTCGACATCGAATTACTGAGGGCGTCGGATGGTAGCGAGGTCGTCGTAATCCCTGCTGCAGCGGCCTTTGAGCACCCTGAGCGCGTCGTGGAGAGGGCAAAAACATGGTTTGCCGAGATCGGCGGCAGGGTCACGGGCCTGCCGATTCTGAAACGGACCGACGCCGAAGATTCGCAGAATGCCGAAGCAGTCCGGAAGGCTCGTTTCATCTACCTATCCGATGGCTCGGCACAACACCTGAGGTCGGTGTTGAAAGATTCCCTGGTGTGGGCCGCTATTCAAGACGCCTGGGCATCGGGAGCCGTAATCGCGGGCTCATCTGCCGGCGCGACGGTTCTCGGCGACCCGATGGTCGATCCTCGTGGTGGCACCTTCGCGCTGGGTCTCGGTCTCGTCCGCAAGCTCGCCCTTGTTCCTCATTGGGAGAACTGGACGGACCTCAAGGCCAGTCGCATGAACCACCTCGCTCCCTCGGCAACTGTCGTCGCCGAGGTCGAAGAACGTACGGCGCTGATTCGCTGGCCCGACGGAACCTGGCAGGCCACGGGAGCGGGTCGAGTGGTACTCGCGCTCGACCGAAAGCCAATCGGGATCGACGCGATCGAAACGGTTGTCGAGCTTCCGATCATCTCTCGGTAATCGTGACTGTGCTGACGGTGACGTTCTTGCTCGGCTTGCCGCCGGCATCGAGCGCAAGGATCTTCTTCAATACGTCGAGACCTTCGCGGGTCTTGCCGAAGTTCACGTAGGTGCCTTCGGTGTCCAGGCTGGAGACTCTCGAACCGGCGCCGAAAAAGAACTGTCCACCGCCACTATTTGCTTTGTTGGGAATGCGACCCATCGCCAGGTCGCCTTCGGCGTATTTGAATCCGGATCCTTCGTCTTTGATCGTGTAACCGGGGCTGGTGTCGGTGCCGTCGTTTGTCTTCGGCGCACCACCCTGAAGGATGTCAATTGAAGTATCGGTGCGGAAGATTTGCGTGTTGTCGTAAAAGTGATAGCGGGCCAGCGTGACGAAGTTGTTCGTTGTCTTCGGCGTCTTGGAAGTGTCGAGTCCGACAACAACCTTGCCTTCGGACGTCTCGAATGTCGCCGTGTAGGTCTTCGACTTATTGATGCAATTGCCCGGCGCCTTCTTGAATTCGATGGTTCGAGGAGACGAGCCGTCTTTTTTGGGACAGCTCGACGAGCTGGAGCCAAGCCCGGAGGAGACGACGCCGACGAGACCGACCACAAGGCCCAGCACCGCGATGATCACGACGAGCTTTGTGAGCCGTTTTCTGCGGGCTGCCTTGATTCGTGCCTGGCGAGCCTGTGCTGATCGAGCCTTCTTTGCCTGCCGGCGTTCGTTTCCCATCGGCTGCGCAGACTACCCAACCTCAACGCCTCGGGCGCGTTTTGCGCAGCTCAGACACCTACCCGTTAGCCTCATACGCCAATGGCCCTCGTAGTTCAGAAGTTCGGTGGAACTTCGGTTGCAGACACTGATCGCATAACCGCTGTCGCTGATCACATCAGCCTCACCCGCAAACACGGCTCCGACGTCGTGGTCGTTGTCAGCGCTATGGGTAAGACCACCAACGATCTCATCCGCCGGGCCGCCGAGGTTTCCAGAACGCGGCCGGGTCGCGAAATGGACATGTTGTT
>JBBSGY010000013.1:0-13908 GCA_038253645.1 Acidimicrobiales bacterium | reverse complement strand
CGCTTGTCGCGCCGCTCGCGATGGAAGGTGATCGCGAACCGGTGGGCCTCGTCACGAATCCGCTGCAGCAAATAGAGCGCTTCGGACTGGCGTGGCAAACGAATCGGGTCGGCTTGGCCAGGCAGATAAACCTCCTCGAACTGCTTGGCCAGCGACGCCACCGGAATCTCTTCATCGAGATTCAGTTCTTCCAGAACTCGAACCGCGACATTGAGTTGACCCTTGCCTCCGTCGATCAACAAGAGTTGCGGCGGATACGCGAACTTGCGAGCAGTGGTTCCGCCCTCGCGTTCTTTGAGCAGCGCGGTGAACCGGCGTGTGAGTACTTCTTCCATAGCGGCATAGTCGTCGTTGCCACCCACGGTTTTCACCTTGAACCGGCGATAGTCACTTTTCTTCGGAAGGCCGTCTTCCATGACGACCATCGAACCAACGTAGTCGCTGCCCTGAATGTGGCTCATGTCGAAACACTCGATGCGCAGCGGCGCGAACGGCAGATCAAGCCCATCCTGCAACGAACGTAACGCCTGCGCGCGGCTGTTGTGGTCACTTGCACGCTTGAGTCGATGACGCATTAGCTCTTGTTTTGCATTACCCGTAACTGTTTCTTGCAGCGTTCGTTTGTCACCGCGTTGCGGAACGCGAATCGACACTCTTGCTTCGCGCTGAAGTGCAAGCCACTCCTCCATCAGTTGGTGATCGGCCGGAAGATAAGGCACAAGTATTTCTCGCGGAATGCCGAGCGTTGCTTCTGCATAATGCTGCTCGATCATTTGCTGCATGAACCCGGCGTCATCGAGTTCCTCGACCTTGTCGACCAGGAAACCTTTCCGACCGACAACGCGGCCCTTTCGCACATAGAAGACCTGTACACCGGCTTCGAGATCATCACCCGAAATGCCGAATACGTCGAAATCCTCTTCTTTTTCACCGACCATCTGTTGGCGTTCGACTGCTTTGCGAACTGCAATGAGTCGGTCGCGCAGCCGCGCTGCACGTTCAAAGTCGAGCCCGGTTGCGGCCTCGGACATATCAGCTTCGAGCTGCGCGATAACAGGTGCAGTGTTGCCGTCGAGAAAGTCGATGAGCTTGTCGACCAGTTCGTCGTAGCTCTGCTTGTCAATCTCCTTGACGCAGGGCCCGGCACACTTTTCAATGTGAAACAACAAACACGGCCGTCCCATCCGATGGTGACGCTCGAACTTGATGTCGCTACAGGTGCGTATCGGAAAAGTTCGCAAAAGCAGATCGAGCGTTTCACGAATTGCGTAGGCATGCGCAAAGGGACCGAAATATTTCGTGCCCTTGAGTTTCGTGCCGCGCATGACACGTGCGCGCGGCCACTCGTCGGCCATTGTGATCGCCAGAAACGGATAGCTCTTGTCGTCCACCAAACGAACATTGAAACGCGGACGATGTTGTTTGATGAGGCTGTACTCCAACATGATTGCTTCGACGTCGTTGCGCACCTCAATCCATTCGACCGTTGTCGCCGTTGCAACCATCTGGGCCGTGCGTGGATTCATCGTGAGCGGATTGCCGAAGTAGTTGGACAAGCGCTGTTTGAGCGACCGAGCCTTGCCTACATAGATGACTCGGCCATCTTTATCCTTGAACTGGTATGACCCCGGAGTGTCGGGGATCGTACCTGGCGGCGGTCGGTTCATCGCCGTCCAGTCTGTCGCAACCACGATCCTTCTGTTTCCCGGCCCAGTGCACTCCGGGAAAGTGCCTTACACCCGGAGTCGTGTTGCGATCTCGCCGGCCATGAGGCGCCCCCTGCGGTTGAGGATTGCGCGGCCGTTACGCACGTCGAGAAACTCGTGCAGGTCTTCGACCGGCAATGCGCTCTCCGGAACGCCATAACGCATACGCATTGCCAGTTCAAGCATCTCGAATTTTCGCGTTGCAGCGTCCAAAACTTCGTCGGCGGCTTCGACTGTCGCGCCTGACTCGACAGCCGCAATGTAACGCTCGGGCGTGCGCAGGTTCCACCAGCGGCGACCGTCAACATGTGAGTGCGCGGCACACCCGATGCCACGGTAGTTGCCCTGCTCCCAATACAAGATGTTGTGCCGGCACTCCTCGCCCGGAGCAGACCAGTTGCTGATCTCGTAATTGGGCAAACCGACGTCATTCAATAGCGTGTCAACGATCTCGTATTTCTCGGCCTGGTCATCGTCATCGGGAAAGCGGGACTTGTCGAGCGACAACGGCGTGCCAGGTTCAACGGTCAGCGCGTACGCGCTCACATGTTTGGGCAGCGGAGTGAGCGCTAGCACCTCTTCGACTGTGCGACGCCAATCGTCGATAGTCTCCCCCACGGCTCCGTAGATGACGTCGACGTTCACCCGATCAATTCCCGCGTTCGCAGCACATGCCAGTGCGTGTTTCACGTTGTCGACGTCATGTGATCGCCCAAGACTCTTGAGGACATGCGGCACCATCGACTGCACACCGAGAGACACGCGATTTACCCCCGCGTTCGCATACGTGTCGAATAGTGATTGCGTGACCGTATCGGGATTGCACTCGACGGTGACCTCGGCGTCATCAGTACGAGCAATGTCGCCGAGAATTGACATGAGCAACTCTCCGGCAATGATTGACGGCGTTCCTCCACCAAAGAAAACGCTGGTCGCCACCGGCAGGTCGGCGCCCGCAAGGTCTTTTCGGCACGCGGCCACGTACCGCTCGATGAGGTGGTCTCGATCTGTCCACGTGGCAAATGCGCAGTAGTCACAGCGTTTTGCACAGAAGGGAATGTGGACGTAGAAGCCGAATGGACTCACCCACGCGATTCTGCCCCATCCATCCACATCCACGACCATTGTCCCCTCAGTGGCACTATGTCCCCCTGAGGGGACAATGGTGGCGAGGAGGCGGTTGAATCGCGTTATGTAACTCGACTTACGCAATGCGTCTTCGGCGTGTCTCTTGCCGGTATCGGCCTGGCGTTGTTGGCGCGTGCTCACCGAGGTCTCGGCCCGTGGGAAATCGTGGCCGACGGAGTTCACCGTCAAACGGGGTTGGCTTTGGGAACGTCCGCTCTCATCGTGGGATTGATCGCGTTGGGATTCTGGATTCCCCTGAAAGAACGTCCCGGCGTCGGAACCGTGATCGCCGTAATTGTTTTCGGCGTCGCCACAAATGTTGCTCTTCCTCATGTTCCGAATGCAAGCAATCTCCTTACACAGAGTTTCTACATCGGCGCAGCTATTGCCATTTGGAGCCTTGGCATCGCTATCTACCTCGACGCCCAACTTGGTGCCGGCCCGAGAGACGGAATAATGAAGGGCTTGGCCAAGCGCGGCCATTCAATTCGCCGTGTCCGAACTATTACCGAGGTCATTGCTCTATTGGCCGGCGTCTCTCTCGGAGGTTCGGCCGGCCCCGCCACGTTGATTTACGCCGTGACGATTGGTCCCTGCATTCAAGGATGGTTCGTGTTGTTGCACCGACAACGCAATCCGTAACACGATAGGCCGCACTTCGAGAGACGATGGCCACGGTGAGTGGCGTGACCACTTTTCTGTGCATCAACTTGTTGGCGTGACTACGCTTTCCGCCGGGGGTAGCAATGTCATTTACGTCTCGGCTCGGCACACTTGCCATCGGCAAAGTGGCCACGATATTCGCGGTTGCCACCCTGTTGCCAATTGCCCTCCTGGCTTACCTGAGTGTGACTCTGGGCGACCACGGACTGCGTGACCAGGCCAAAGCGCGACTCGTCGGGGTCTCGGTGTCGGGCGGAAAATTCGTAAGCCAGGAGATGAACAGCGAGGCTGCGATCGTCGAGTCTTTTTCCGGTCGAAGTACCGTCGTCGACGCACTCTCCAAGGGTTCCGGTGCATATGACTCGGCTGCGCTTGGATCTCAGTTGGATGATCTGAAGTCGGCTCGGGCAGGCGTCTCCGTAACCTTCCTTACGGATCCGGCTGGACGGCTCATCTCCGGGCGCCCCGACAATCCGAAAAACGTTGGTCAAGACTTCAGCTCGCGCGATTGGTTCCGGGGCGTCACCGCCAGTGGACACACGTACGTCTCGAACGCTTTCATTTCGGCCGCGCCGGGTGCGCCGGCCGTTGTCGCGATAGCAACACCCGTTCGCAACAGCAGCGGAGCAGTCATCGGATACATCGGAGCCAACTACGGCCTCGACTCATTGCAGAACCTTGTTCGTGATTTGTCCCGTTCGCAAGGCGTCGATATGTCCGTGACCGACCGTGCGAGCAATGTTGTCGCCTCACCGCAAGCGCAACGATCCAGTTTGGTGTCGATGAAAGATGATCCGCGGGTTGCAGCAGCCCTCCGCGGCGGCGGTGTTGAATCGATCAAGCGCAATGGTCACGAAATGTTGTCTGCCGGCTCGCTCGTGGAGGGACTCAATTGGGGTGTAATTGCCGAAGTGCCGGCTCGGTCGGCTCTCGCGCCGATCAATTCGCTCCGAGTCGCCATATTGTCGATGGCAAGCGTGCTCAGCGTGATTGCGCTTCTGGCAATTGGTCTGCTTGTCACAAGTCTGAGAGAGCGCAGTCGTAGCGCTGCCAATCTCGCAACCAAAGAAAAGGAAACGCGGTCCATTCTCAACGCGTCCGCCGACGCGTACCTGACTATGGACGCGCGAGGGCAAATAACCTCGTGGAGCGAACAGGCCGCGAACACCTTTGGCTGGCAACGGGCCGATGCACTGGGGCGAACTGTCGCGGAATTGATCGTGCCTCCCGAGCAACGCGAGCAGCATGAGCGCGGCCTTGCTCGTTTTCTCGAGACCGGTGTCGGCACGTTGCTCAACAAGCGGATCGAGGTAGAGGCGGTCCATCGTGACGGTCATCGATTTCCGTTGGAGCTCGCAATTTGGGTTATCGAAACAACGACAACTCCGATTTTCAGTGCCTTTTGCCGCGATATAACCGAACGTCAAGAATTCACGACACAACTCGCCGACGCGCGCGATCGCGCTATGGAATCGTCGCGTCTCAAATCTGAATTCGTTGCCAACATGAGCCACGAGATACGCACGCCGCTAAACGGAGTTATCGGCATGGCCGATCTATTGGAGCGCACCGATCTCAACGAAGAACAGCAGCAGTACTCGGCCACGATCCTGCACTCCGCCGAAGCCCTCCTCGACGTGATCAGTGACATCTTGGACTTTTCCAAAATTGAGGCCGGCCGCATGGAGGTTGACAACATCGCGTTTGACCTTCGTAGCGTCGTTGAAGAAGCCGGCGAACTGATCGCAAGCACCGCACAGACCAAAGGCCTCGAGCTCACGATCAATGTCGAGCCCGGCGTGGAGACGTCGGTAAAAGGCGACCCGGCGCGCATACGCCAGGTGTTGCTGAACCTTGTCGGCAACGCTGTGAAATTCACCGATCACGGTGAAGTTGATATTCGTTGCTTCGCTGTCTCAAACGACACTGTCTCGAAGGCCACTGTCTCAAACGACACTGTCTCAAACGGCAATGAGCGCCAAAGCGTTCGCATCGAAGTCGCCGACACCGGGCCCGGCATCCGCCAAGCGGATATCGGCCGTCTCTTTCAAAGCTTTTCGCAGCTCGATGCATCGGCCACGAGGAACTACGGCGGAACCGGCCTTGGGCTTGCCATCTCGAAGCGGTTGGTGGAGTTGATGGGCGGCGAGATCGGCGTCAACAGCATCTTCGGCGCAGGCAGTACCTTTTGGTTCACCATCCCAATGGAACTTTGCACGAACCCTGTTATGTCGTTGCGTTCAAACGACTACCGATCGCTCGCAGGCCGTCGCACGCTGATCGTCGATGACAACGCCACCAATCTGACGATTCTCGAACGAACGTTGGCCGGCTGGGGCATGGTCTGCCAAACCGCATCCAACGCTCAAGAGGCGATGTCGAGCGCTCAGGAAGCTTGCCAAATTGGTCAACCATTCGAATTGGCGATCATCGATTTCAACATGCCGGACACCAACGGGCTCGAACTCGGCCACATGTTTCAACAAGATCCCGCGCTCCTGTCCTCAATGAAAATGATTCTGTTGACGTCTTCGGGTGAGCACGGCGAAGGTGCAGGAGCGCAGGATCGCGGCTTCGTCGGCTACTTGACGAAGCCTGTCCGCCAGTCGGCATTGATTGCCTGTCTTTTTCAAGGTTTGGAAATGCGCGCGCCGGCTGACTTAGTGGTAATCGACACCGAATCAGTTCCGTCCCCCGATACGTTCAATCCTCGGATATTGGTCGCCGAAGACAATGTGGTCAACCAAGCAGTCATGTGCCGAATGCTCGAAGCAATGGGTTATGAGGTTGACGTGGTCGAAAACGGCAGAGACGCTCTCGTTGCGATCGAAAAGCGGGTGTACGCAGCGGCGATGATGGATTGCCAGATGCCTGTGCTGGATGGCTACAACACGACGCGAAGGTTGCGCGAGAAGGAATCGGGTGACAGGCATTTGCCGGTAATAGCAGTCACAGCCCATGCGTTGACCGGCGATCTCGAGCGTTGTCTTGATGCCGGCATGGATGACTACTTGTCAAAACCCGTTACATGGGACGCGCTTGCAAGCAAGCTCGCGCTCTGGGTCCGTGACCCGCAACCACTTCAAAACCGGGAGTGAGCTGACATTCCACCTGCAAATCCAAACGCAACGGCGGATCTTTTTACGTCAACGCTTGTGAGCTTTGCCATTTCCGCAGCATGGGAACTCGGATTGCTCGACGAACTCGAATCAAACGACTACCTCGACATGACCGACTTCATCGACAAGCGCGACTTGCATGCAGATTCGCTTGCTGCGCTTGTCGATGTCCTCGCTCAGCGAGACATCGTAGACGCGACCGACATCCCGAAGCTTTATCGAGGCCGCTCATTCGCGGATGTATTTGCCGCCAAGGGCTTTTTCTACTGGTTGACAAGAGGTTGCGGCGAGCTGCTCAGCACCGTCGGCGACATCACCTCGAACAATCAACGAGTGGGCCGTTTCATTCATCGGGATTTACGTGCTGTCGGCATTGCGTGTCGCGATCTCGGCACAAACTTTTTCGATCCACCGTTTTTTGACTTGCTCGAAGATCTCAAATTCGACGCGGTCGCGGATCTCGGGTGCGGAAGTGCCGAACGACTTGTCCGGATCGCGGAATCACGCCCGGAGATACGCTGCGTCGGAGTAGATATTTCGCCAACCGTGATAAGTCTTGCCGCCGAAGCACTGGACGAATCAGGACTCGCTCAGCGCATCAAACTTGTCGAGGCAGATGCTCGCGTATTGAGCGCCCGACCCGACTTTGTTGATGTGAATCTGGTGACCTGCTTTCTGATGGGCCACGATTTCTGGCCACGCCCTCAATGCGTCGAGTCGTTGCGTTCGATACGAAATGCGTTCCCCAACGCGACCAACTTCATACTGTGTGACACCTATCGTTCTCAGGCGGCCGCAATGACGTCACCGACCATCTTCACGCCCGGTTTCGAGTTCGTACACGCCGTGATGGGACAGTACTTGCCGACGCTCGACGAATGGCACGGCGTGTTTGCGGAAGGCGGATGGCAAGTCGCTGAGCAAAGAGACATACCGGTGCCGGCGAACACGGCGATGTTTGTCTTACAGCCTGCTTGAACCAGTGACTTCTCTAGGAACCTGGAGCACTAGGCCTTGACGTCGGTTTGCACAACACCGAGCTGATCCAGGCGGCGGCGCATGCCTTCAGGCGTGGCTTCGAAAAGGCACGCGATCGCGCGCAGGTCTTCGCCCCGGATCGTGAGCACCTGACCGTTGAAGTCTTGGCGCTGGAGCTGGATCATGCCTACGTACCGGTTAAGCAACTCCCGCTCAGGCGCGGCAAGGGTCTCGAGCTTGCCGAGATCGAGACTTACTCGACCGTCGTCGGCGCTTGCGCGGTAACCATCTGCCTCACGAAGATCGATGGTGCCGTCTTCGTTCGCCTGCGCCCACGTCGGACCCTCAGGTCCGAGATCGCGCGGCAGAAGTTGATCGACCGGCACGTTGAAGAAACGCGCAAGCCGTTGCAGACGCGGAACAGATATCGCGCGCTCACCTCGCTCGTACGCGCCGAGTACCGACGCCTTGAACTCATGTTGCGAGGCGGCTTCGACCGCTTGTAGTGACAGTCGCTTTTGCTTGCGCACCAAACGCAGCCGCTCTCCGACACGCTCTGCGTAACTGGTTGACATCGCCTCTTCGCTCACACGAGTTCCCTTCCGCCTATCGACCTTATGCCTACTGCTTGCCTTCGTCTAACTACTTTGTGTCTGATTCGAAGGTCTTGCTTGTTCTTGACTGCACAGACCGTGAATATCGGGCGGACTTTAACCTGTTCAGAGCGAGGCAGCACGAGATGACACCAAAGTGTCACTCAGTCTCTCTCAACGCACACAAGCGTGCGCCGACAGCGACTGCTGCGGTCTCTGAACGAAGGATTGTCGAGCCCAAGTTCACTGTAGGTAAGTTCTTTCCCAACTCTGATTCGGACCAACCGCCCTCCGGTCCGATTATTACGATCATTTTGGTCGAACCTATCGTAAGGGATTCAAGTGCAATACCACCCGGTTGCGCGAGCCACGCGCCGGCCGGCGCGTTTTCAACACTTCCGGTCACTTCAACGTCCGCCAACCACACTCGCCGTGACTGCATAGCTGCTTCACGCGCAACCCGTTGAAGACGCAGAGCGTTCTTCTCGCGCTTGTGTGAGTCCCAACGAACAACTTGATGATCTGTGTTCGTGAACAGCAAAATACGATCGACACCGAGTTCAGTGAGTTTCTGAACCGCCCAATCGGTGCGATCACCCTTCACGACGGCAAGACCGACGGTGACTTCCATCGATGGCTTCGCCTCGAAAACGGCGGCGCCGACAGGTTCGACATCGCCGTCTTGCCAGGCCCCGATACACCAGTTCCCCTTGCCGTCGATCAACGAAACGTGTTCGCCCCGCCTGACCCGCAACACCTTCCCGAGGTGTGCCACGTCACCATCATCGAGAACCGGCTTGTCAAGATCGGCAACGAGCACTTGGGCAACGCAATGCGCGCGTTGCAGCAATGTCATTTGAAGGCGTCTTTGATTTTTCCGAAAAGGCCCGGTTGGGGTTCTGCAAGTTGCTCACCGCGCAACTCTGCGAATTGGCGTAACAGCGCAGCTTGTTCTTCATCCAACTTCACCGGAGTGTCGACAAGTATGTGCACGATCAAGTCGCCGCGAGAACGTGCGTTGATTTGCTGCACGCCCTTGCCCCGGAAGCGATGTTGCTTGCCCGTTTGCGTACCGGGTTCAACATGAACCTCTTCCTGACCGTCAAACGTGTCGAGTGTCAAGTCCGCGCCAAGCGCTGCCTGCGCGACGCTTACATGCATCTGATGGTTGAGATCGAAGTTCTGTCGAATGAAACGCTCGTCCGGTGTTACATCGACATGCACATACAAGTCACCCAGCGGCCCACCACGTGGACCCGCGCCACCTTTGCCGGAAACGCGTAGCGTCTGTCCGCGGTCGATTCCGGCGGGTATCTGGACCTGATGCGACTGCTCCCCTGAGCGTCGCCCCTCACCACGACAAGTGGGACAAGGCTTTTCGACCTCGCGGCCGGTACTCATACAACGCTGACACGGCGACGCTGTAACCATTTGGCCGAGGATCGATTGGCGAACACGTCGGACTTCGCCGGCGCCTTTGCAATCACGACATGTAATCGGTTGCGTTCCCGGGGCTGCGCCGCTGCCGCTGCATACGTCGCATATGACGGGCAGTCGCAGCGAAACATTTACTTCAGCACCGAATACTGCTTGTTCGAGCGAGATAACCGCCGTCGTCTCCATGTCCGGACCCGCAGGAGCGCCGGACTGCGCGCGACGTCCACCAAAGCCACCGCCTCCACCGCCTCCACCGAAGAACGCGTCGAAGATGTCGCCGAGGTTCATGTCGCCCATGTTCCCGAAGTTCGAGAACGGGTCGCCTGCTCCGCCTCCCGAAGTGCTGCCGCGCACACCATCGATGCCGAATTGGTCGTAACGCTGACGGCGTTCTGGATCACGCAGCACTTCGTAGGCAAGCGTCATTTGCTTGAAACGTCGCTCGGCTTCCGCGTCACCCGGATTTACATCTGGATGAAGCTCGCGCGCAAGCTTGCGATAGGCCTTTTTAATCTCGTCGTCGGTCGCACCCCGTGAAACGCCCAAGAGCGCGTAAAAATCTGTCTCGTCTTGACTCATTTATTTCGAGCCCAGCCGCTCGCCAAGAGTTCGACTGACGATTGCAACAGCAGAAATTGCCTGCGAGTAATCCATGCGGGTGGGTCCTAACACAGCAACGGATCCTCGCTGTTCACCGTCAACGACAGTTGGTGCCACGACCAGGGAGCATTGTGCAAGTGGCTGCATTTTATTTTCGTTGCCGATGGACACGGTTACGCCCCGGTCCAGAAGATCGCGCATCAGGGTAACGACCACGAACTGCTCTTCGAGAATTGTCAGCACGCTGCGAACTATTTCAACAGCGCCGAACGATGATGCAAGTAACGACGTTCCACCCACTATCACTTGATCTTCGTTCACGTGGCTGGCATGCAGTGCTTCAATCGCTCGCTTCGCGAGATCGCCTTCTTGAAGCTTTACCCCGGACAACGCGTCGAACCGCGTTCCGTTGAGCAGTTGCGCAAGACGTGTAGACGCAAAGGCAACGTCTTCAGCTGTCGTGTTTTCCGGCTGTTCGAGACTGCACTTTTCAACAGTTCCGTCAGAGAGCACGAGGACAGCGAGCACAATGTTGTCGGCGAGCGGAACGAGCTGCGCAGAACGCACTGTTGCGCGATCGTGATCCGGCGCGACGACAACCGATGCCGCACCTGTCAGGTCTGACAACAGACGACCCGTTTCGTGCATCATCTGCTCGATCTCGCCACTCGCACGATCGAAGAACTCGTGCACGCTTTGCTGCTGCGTTTGAGTGAGCTTTCCGGACTCACTCAGGTTGTCGACAAAGAAGCGATAACCCGTGTCGGTGGGAATGCGTCCGGCGCTTGTATGAGGCTGCTGCAGGTAGCCATCACGCTCCAGCGCGGCCATCTCACTACGCACCGTCGCGGACGATGCGTTGATGCCCTTACGGTCCTGCACGCTCGATGAGCTCACAGGTTGAGATGTCTCTATGTAGTGCTGTACAACGGCATGAAGTACGGCAGCGCGGCGATCGTCAACCATTGGCAGTCGATGGTACCGACTGCCAAGGCCTTTTTGCCTTTCCAAATCCGGAGCCTCACCGATCGGGCATCATGATTCGCCACTATTTATGCCAATTAGGCTCTCGGCGCCGCATGCAGGCGCCGGCGGGTTCCGGCTTGAACGTGAGCTCATCGGTAAGTTGAGGCGCATGAACGCACAGGGCCCGGCGTGGAAGCGAGCAACCAAGGGCGAAACTCGCTGGGCAGCAAGTACCGCAGTTGTGATCGCCGTCCTGTTGCAGTTCACGCTGCCGACGGCGCAAACGCTCGGTCCGCGCTGGCTGCTTTCGGGATTTGCGATTGCGTTGCTCATCGCATTACTTGTCGCCAACCCGAAAGCGCTCAACAAGGTCGAGCCTCTCGCGCGAACTGCGAGTCTCGCGCTAATCGCTGTTGTAGCGGTGGCCAACGCGTGGGCCGCCGCTCGGCTCATTCATGGCCTCGTCAACGGAACAACCGACAACGAGCCGGCGCACCTGCTATTGAATGGCGCAAGTATTTGGTTCACCAACGTCATCGTGTTCGCGCTCGGCTATTGGGAATTCGATCGCGGAGGACCGGTCGCTCGCGCCCTTGCGCTCAAGCCGTATCCCGACTTTTCGTTTCCACAAATGCAAGACCCGGAAGTTGCCTCGCCACACTGGGAACCGGGATTTGTGGACTACTTCTATCTGTCGTTTACCAATGCAACGGCTTTCAGCCCAACGGATGTAATGCCACTATCGCGTTGGGCAAAGTTGATGATGCTTGTGCAGTCTGCAATTGCGCTATCGACGCTTGCACTCGTAATTGCGCGAGCGGTGAACATCTTCAAATAAGGGCTCGGGCACGTCCGATGACAATCGTTTTGACTCAGCCCTTGAAGCGCACGCCCGATGTTTGTTGCAGGATCTGTGACTGCACGCGCAGATCCGCAATCAGTGGCTTTATCGTCGTCAGCCTGTCTTCCTCTTGCTCGAGGATCGCCTCGAACAATCGGCCGCAGTCGACCGGGTCCGGCGACGTGAGCCCGGCCTTGTCTTCCGCGTCGGTGAGCAGCGCCATGAAACGCTCGACCCCATCGAGCCGGCCCCACAGATAATCATTCTCACGATTCTTGCGGCTGAAGAAGGCTCCAAAGTGGTGCGTTTTGACGCCGGTGAGCTTGTTTTCCCCGGAATGGTGCAACAACGAGACGTCTCGCGGACTCAATCGCGCTACTTGCACGGCGTCACGCTCGTTGACCCCACTGAGCTCTTGCACCGGAAACGTGAGAACGTCCCAGAACGGGAACCCGATGTAACGCACGAGAAAGTCCTCCCGAGCTTTGGGATTCCACTCGCGACACATGTCAATAACGTCTTCGTGTAATTGATGCGCAAGCGGAGTCAGTCGCTGCTTAATCTGTGAACCTATCTCGCGCTGCATGTCTTCGAACACACCAGTGTGACGAGCGAGTATGCCGGCAAGTGGCTCTTGATTATCGACAGACATAAAGATATTGCCGGCGTCGAATACAGTCTTCATTGCCTCGACGACGCTCGGACAGCTCACGAGTGCTTCCGTGATCTCGCCAAGTTCGTGCAAACGCTGGTAAAGCACTTGCTTGCTGGTGTCGAGCTCTGCGCGCGATGGCGCCATGGTGTCGCCGCGGTACCACCAGTTGAGAGCACTGATTGCAAAGCGGATCTGACGCGTCGTGTATCGAAGGTCGAAGTCAGACATGAACTGCATTTGCGTGTTGTCCAGACGCGTGTCCTGAGCGAGCAAGCCATTCGTAGATGCCCACGTGCGCATCATCTCAGTGACAAAGCGCGCTTGAAATGAATCCGTGGAATATCGCGCGGCTGCACTGACTTCGGCGGCGAAACCATCGACCACCGAATGAATGCGCAGACGCGAGTAGGTGGCGTGGCCAAAGCCTGATTGCGCGATCGACTTCTCACACGCTTCTTGAAGCCAAGTAGCCATGTGTTCCGCGTTGACATCGGTTGGGACGTCGGGGCCGATGATCTCGCGAACGCTGCTCCGAACAGAATCGAAACTCGACTCGATCACATCGCGCACGCGAAGCACGTCTTCGTTGCGATCCGCAAGTCGGCTTATATCGTCGACGATCGGCTCGCGCCGCGGGATAACGGCCATTCCCGTCCAAACGGTCTTCAACCAACTCGCCGCAGCCAACGCCTCTTGCGCCACGGTGTCGAGAGACGGGTCGGGTTCTATATAAAGGAGCCGGCGATCGGTCTGAGTATTTGCGATCTTCTTCGGAATTGCGCCAATCGATGCGGCGAATGGGGCATTGTCGAGAACGGCCCCGTCGAGAAACATTGTTTCGCGGGGGTCAACACCGGCTAGTTCGTACTGTGGGAAGAACTCCGGCAATAGCGGCTCGAGGTCGACCTTGTGACCGTCTGTGTTTTCGAACGCGCGCAAGCTGACAGGAGGAAAACCGCCGGGAATTGACGAAGTCGCGCGTGCCGCGAATGCAAGCATAGGACTGTAACGCTCGCTGAATTGGGTCGAGTTCGGCGTGTGATGGAATTCGAGCAAGTGTCTGTAAGCGCGGTCGCGAATCCAGCGCGGACTGTCAATCGGAATTGCACGCTGACGACCCCGATAGTCAGTCGTGGTTGCAAACAGATCAAGACTTTGACCTTCAGGACCGAGCGTCTCGGCATTTTCAAGCGCTGGCTCACTCGTGTCCATCGCCGCAAAT
>JBBSGY010000012.1:0-14845 GCA_038253645.1 Acidimicrobiales bacterium | reverse complement strand
GTTGGCGCACTCGTACAAGCCTCGGGTGCACACATGGGCGCAGTGTTCGATCCTGACGGCGAGCAGCTCTTTCTTGTCGATGACGGCGGTCACGTTCTGTCTGAAGACGAAACACGGCTCGCGATCATCACGCTCGTCGGCATGGCCAATGAAACAGGCAAGAAGATCGCCGTTCCGGTGTCAGCTCCGCTTGCGGTGCAAGAAGTCGCTCGCGAGTACGACCTCGACATTTCGTGGACGAAGCTCTCGAGTTCCGACCTCATGGAAAAATCATCAAAACCCGATGTTGTACTCGGCGCAAGCGATGACGGCGGATATATCTTCCCCTCCTTCCTTCCCACTTACGACGCGATCGCTGCATTCGTAAACGTGATGGGCCTACTCGCGAGGTCAGGCAGGCGACTCTCTGAGATTGTCAGCGACCTGCCGAAGGTTCATGTCGTTCATGAAGCCGTTCCAACGCCATGGGAGAACAAAGGGCTACTGATGCGCCAGCTCGTCGAGTCACTTCGCGACAAAGACCTCGTGCTGGTCGACGGAGTCAAGGTTATCGAAGACGGTACCTGGGCCCTTGTTTTGCCCGATCCTGACCGACCGATCACACATGTTTGGGCAGAAGGGCCAAGCGCGCGTGATGCACGTGCGGTCGCACAGCAATATGTCCGCCAGATTCGTCAGTCAATTCGAACAGGATGACGCGTAGACCACCGCTCGCGCTCATTACCATCCTTGTCGTAGTCGGTTTCTTGCTTGTAGTTACCGGAACGGCAACATCTGTCGCTACACAGTCACAAGCTCCGCGTAAACAGGCATTGATCGATCAGATCATGCAACAGCGCCGCAACGTCGACGACCTTGACAAAGCAGTTGTCGAGGTTCGCGGTCAAGTCGCTTCCGCTCGAACCGACGCCGGGCGCGCGTCAAGCCAGCTGCGCGACAAAGCAAAGACACAAGAAGAATTGGCACTCGAAGCCGGAACAACTCCTGTCAAGGGCAGGGGAGTGGTGGTCAAACTCTCCGACGCGCAGCGATCGCCAGGTCAAGATTCCACGAAGTTCGACTCGAGCCGAATTCAAGACAGTGACATCCAGCTCGTGGTCAATGCATTGTTTGCAACAGGCGCAGAAGCCGTTTCCATCAACGACAATCGGGTCGTCGCAGTCACGCCGATTCGCGCGGCAGGGGGCACGATCGTGGTCAACTATCGTCCTGTGAGTTCTCCTTACCGCATCTCAGCGATTGGTGTCGACGACAAGCGCTTCAAGGCAACCGACATCGCTCAGCACTTCGCGCAATGGGAGAAGAAGTTCAACCTCGGCTTCAACGTCGAAAAGCGCCGGAACGTCTCGATCCCGGCCTATGCAGGCCGCGTCGGCATCGACCTCGCGAAACCCGAGACCGGCACGACCACCACCACAACATCGACGACCTCGACCACGATCCTTGCGAAAGCAAGTAGGAAGGGGCGCTAGATGTTGGCTTTTGCGGGACTCATCGTCGGCGCCTTGTTGGCGCTCGTGTCGCATCCTCACGTGCCACAGGAGGCAACCCGTTACGTCGCGATGGTCGTTGTCGCTGCGATCGACGCTTCGTTCGGTGGCATCCGATCCTGGATGGAGCAAACTTTCAGCGATCGAATCTTCCTCATTTCGTTCGCGATCAACGCGATTGTGGCTGCCGCGCTTGTGTGGGTGGGCGACCAGCTCGCTGCCGATATGTCGACGGCAATCGTGGTCGTCTTCGGAATCCGCATTTTTCAAAACGTCGCTGCTATCAGGCGACGCTTGTTCGGGGGATAGGTGGACACCCGGCCCCCCACCGTCAGCCCTGATGACACCGGGGAACTGCGCGTATACACAACGCCCTCGACAACCGCGACCGGTCAGCACATGGCGATTCGAGTCGCTTCAACATCCGGTCCACGAAGGAGTTGGTCGTTTCTCGTACTCCTTGCCGCGGCGGTGGTCAGTTTCTTTGCTGTCGGACAGCTTCAGGGTCCTGACCGCTTTCGAGAACAGTTGCAGACCGAGAGCGAAGGCGACCTCACGCGTATCTTGGCATCGCTATCGAGCGAATCCGCAGCGCTGCGCGACGAGTTGACATCATTGAAAATCGAACTTTCCGATGTCAAGAACTCCTCGGCTGCAGAAGGCACGGCATCGGAACAGACCAACCAGCAGCTCGACGCGCTTCAGGTGCTCGCGGGCACAGTACCTGTCACAGGAGCCGGAATCGAAATGGCGATCCTTGACCCGAACCTGCAGGTCAAGTTCGATGCGCTCGTCGATGCCGTGCAAGAATTGCGCGACGCAGGCGCCGAAGCGCTGTCGATCAACGGACGCCGAATCGGCGTTACGTCTGCTTTCAGCCAGCGAGACAACGACGTCACCCTCGATGGCGTAGTACTGCCCCGTCCTTTCAACATCGTTGCGATCGGGCCGGCAGCCACGATGGAAGGCGGGCTTAAGATTCCGGGTGGCTCACTCGATACGCTGCAAGCCCGCAGCGGCGTGCAAGTCGACGTCCACCGAAACAGTTCCATCGAAATGCCGGCTCTCGAAACTCCACCAACGTTTCGAACCGCCCGTCCTGACAAGTAGGTTTTGCCCTGTGAACGTACCTGACAACTTGTTTTATACGAAGGACCACGAGTGGGTCCAGCTGGACTCCGAGGCCCGAACGCTTCGCATGGGCATCACTGATTTTGCGCAAGATGCGCTTGGCGACGTTGTCTTCGTGCAGGCACCTGCCGTCGGAACCCATACGCAGGTCGGCATGACATTCGCCGAAGTCGAGTCCAGTAAGTCAGTCTCCGACATTTATGCGCCAGCAACGGGCGTCATCACCGAGATCAACGAAGATCTTGCCGAGTCGCCGCAGCGCGTGAACGAAGACCCATATGGCAAAGGTTGGATCTGCGCAATCGAGCTCACGCCGGATGCAACAACAGATCACCTTCTCGACGCTGCGGCATACAAAGAACTCGTCCAACCGTAGATAACCCTCAGCTTCACGCTCAGTGTTTAGGCGAACCGAGTAGTTTGTACAACGTGATCTGCAAGAGCTGTGGCAGCGATAACCCCGGACCGGCAAACTTCTGTTCCTCCTGCGGCTCACCGCTCGCCGGGGACGATGCGACAATGGCGCACCCGATTATCGAAGTCGGTGACGCAGCCGTAGAGGCGGACGACCTTTCGTCGCAAATGAACGATCTCGCGCCCGGCGATGCGATGTTGCTCGTGAAGAAGGGTGCGAACGCCGGATCGACTTACTTACTTGATACCGAGGTCGTCTGTGCAGGTCGACACCCGGACAACGGGATCTTTTTGGATGATGTGACCGTGTCGCGCAAACACGCTGAATTTCGCCGGGAAGCTGGGGTTTACAGTGTCGTTGACGTCGGTTCGCTCAACGGAACCTATGTAAACGGCGATCGCGTCGACTCGAAGACCTTGTCTCGTGGCGATGAGGTTCAGATCGGCAAATACAAACTTGTTTTTCTTGTGGGGGTTGCTAACAGTTGATGCAGAGGTTGCACGTATCTGATTTGAAGAGCTCTGGAAACAAAGTTACGAAGCGTTCTATCGGGGAAGTTCTTGCACTGCTCAAGCAAGAGTTCGGCGACATCACGATCTCGAAAATTCGCTTTCTCGAGAGCCAGGGTTTGGTGAATCCCGAACGAACATCCTCCGGCTACCGCAAGTTTTCGGAGGATGATGTCACGCGACTGCGATACATCCTGCGAGAACAGAAGGAGCATTTCCTTCCGCTCAAGGTGATACGCGGACGACTCGAGCAGCCGGCAACCTCCGACAACGGTGAAGGCGTGGCAGTTCAGTCTCCCGATGTTGTGAACGTGCGTGAAGACGTTGCTGCGGCGAGCCTCCTCGGTGGAGCAACGCTCGACCGAGGTGAGTTGATAAACGCAAGCAGTTTAACCGAGTCGCAACTGCGTGAGCTTGAAGGCTACGGGCTCATCAATGGACGTCGCACCGCAGAAGGCGTTTGGTACGACGAAAACGCGCTCGTTATCGCAAAGCTCGCATCCCGTCTGCTGCAACACGGAACCGAAGTGCGGCATTTGCGCATCTATAAGACTGCTGCGGACCGGGAGGCCGATCTTTACCGCCAGCTCACCGTGCAGGTGCGCGGCGCTCGAAACACCACCGCGAAAATGGAAGCTCAAGCACGTTTGCAAGAACTCACTACCCTTGGTGAAGCAATGCGAAGAGAACTACTGCGCCAGGCGATCTCTTCCTCGTAAAAGGGGACAAGCCCGCTTAACAAAGTTTGTGGGGTCAGCCCGATTGGTTTTCTGCCAATCGCGGTAGGGTTGGAGACATGGTGGAGATGCACCTCGTCGCTGTAAGGGTTGAACTGCCGACAAACACGCCCGTCGTGTTGCTCCGAGAAAACGGTGGAACCGAACGAACGCTTCCGATTTTTGTCGGCACGCCCGAAGCCACTGCAATTGCGTACGCAATTCAAGGCATTGTGACCCCACGCCCGATGACTCACGACTTGATCCGCGACATGCTGACCGCGGGCGAGATCGAAATTACGAGCATTGTTATTACCGAGCTCCGGGGTAGTACGTATTTCGCGGAAATCAATCTGCGCCAAGACGAGCACTTCTTCACCGTGTCAGCGCGGCCATCCGACGCCATCGCTCTCGCTGCGCGTACTGAGACGCCGATCTACGCCGACGACGATTTGATCGACTCCGAAGGTGTGATGCTCGCCTCCGACGATCTCGACGACGACCAGCCGGAAGTGACAGAAGAGCTGGTGTCACAGTTTCGCGAGTTCATCAACGAGGTTCGCCCCGAAGACTTCACGCCGCCGGGCCCGTAAGCACTCCGTCCATCCGCCGCAATTCGTTTGCCGCTGCGGCGAGGCGAGAAGTCACCGTCAAAGCTGCGTTTCATGCGTCCTTACAGCCATGGAACGGCGTGGATTTAGCGCGATCGTGGCTGTAAGGACGCATGAAAGTTCGAAAGCCCGGGAGGTGGCGTGGGTCAAGCGGACCTTTGCTCGCGCGCAGAGCGCGAATGCTTGACCTTCAGCGCTGGAGCGCTTACTGTGCGTCACATCGGCGTAGTTACTGCTGTGTACTTTTAGGCTCTATCGAGCGACTTCAAGGGGAGGGGGACCAACGTGGTCAATGCAGCTGAACCAGTTGACGGTTTTCGAGGACCACAGGTTTGCGAGATCGTGGGTATCACCTACCGCCAGCTCGACTACTGGGCCCGTACCGGTCTCCTCGTCCCTTCGATAACGGCAGCCCGGGGGAGCGGTTCACAGCGCCGATACTCGTACCGCGACGTAGTCGAGCTCAAGGTCATCAAGCAACTGCTCGATGCCGGACTCTCTCTCCCCTCGGCCCGTAAGGCCGTTGACTGCCTGCGTTCCGAGCTCGGCGAAGACGTCAGCAGCGCAAATCTCGTAATCAACGGTGCAGGGTCGGTACTTGCGAACTCCGGTGAGGAAATCATCGATGTTCTCAAGGGTGGCCAGGGCGTTTTGAACATCGTTCCCATGGCAGGCGTCGTGTCCGAAGTCGACGCGGCGATCACGCTGCTACACAAGCCACAAGGCGAAGCTCCGGCTGTTGAACCCGCAACGCAGATCGCGGTCAACGAGAATTAGCCACTTTCGCATGTAGGGTGGAGGCATCCACCTACCTCACAGGTTGTTGAAACAAAATACGGAGATACCGAGCATTTACGTTCGGCGCGTCGAAATACACCCGTCCTTCAAGGAGTAATGCATGGCCGATTTCCCACCTCCGACCGAGCCCGTAGGTGCGCCGGCATCATCGGGGCCGGTCTTCACGTTGTCTCCGTGGAGTAAGCGTGCGCTTGCACGCCTCATTGATGGCGGTATCGCTGTCGGTATCTATTTGGTTGCCATCATCCTTGACGCGATCCTCGGCGGCACGGGCATCGTTCAATTCGTCGGGATTCTTGGACTCCTCGGCTTTGAGATCTGGCAGCTCGTCCAGCAGGGTCAGACCGGCCAGACGATTGGAAAGAACATCATCGGCATAAAACTGGTCAAAGAAGCTGACGCGCAGGTGCTCGGCCCAGGACTGTCGGTTGGCCGTGCGTTCCTGCACGTCGTTGACTGGTTGCCCTGTTACATCGGTTACTTGTTCCCGCTGTGGGACCCGAAGCGTCAGACGTTCGCCGACAAGATTCTCCAAACCGTCGTTATCGACGCGTAGTCGTTTACGCTCCGGCCGGCTCAGAAATACGAGAACCTCCGTCTCTAAGGGACATAATTAACCTTCTATACGTTAGGCTCAGCCCCGTGAACGATCATTCACGGGGCTGCTCTCGTTTCTCCACCCCGGACACATCCGTTCGATGAAACTCGCTGAGGCCAACAAAAGCTTCTTCGACTGGCTCGGACCACGGAAGCTGGCTAAATCCTCACTGGCGGCCTACGCACAAGACTTGGAAATGATCACGCGTGAAATCGCCTCGATCACCAACAAGGCGGCCGAAAAGCTGCTGGTCACCGACGCTTCAAAAGCCGTAGTGCGCACAGCGTTCGCGCAATACGCGGCTGACCGTTCGAAGGCCTCAATTCTTCGAGCCCACTCCACATGGAATCAATTTTTCGACTTCTTGGTAGCCGATGGAATAGTTGACGGAAACCCGATGGCCGCCGTCAACAGGCCAAAGGCTGACGAACGCAAACCTAAGCCGCTCGACGGATGGGACAACGACACGGCGAAGACGCTTCTTCTGTCAGCGACCGAAGGGCGCCGCGAAGGTCGCAGCGCCTGGCCGCAACTCGACGTAGCGATACTCGCCACCCTCTTTGCCACGGGTGTGCGCCGAAGTGAACTGCTCGCCATGAACATCGATGCGCTGGAGGGGCGTGCGGGAGCACAGACCATCCGCGTCATCGGTAAAGGTGCCAAGCCACGAACGATTCCCGTCGAGCAAGGCTTGGACTTGGTCCTCGGCGACTATCTGGAGTCTCGAAAAGAACGCTTTCCTGCGTGGAAGGCAAGAAATGACGATCCATTGTTTGTGTCGGGGCGCCGGCGACGCAGCGATGACCCGAAATCCGGCGGCGTTCGCCTCACCCCTCGCCAGCTACATTATTTACTCGACGCAAGTCTCAAAGCTGCGGGACTTGCGAACCGCCGCTCCAAGGGCGCGATGGCACACGCCTTCAGGCACACCTACGGCACGACGCTCGCCGCCGATGGCGCGCCCGTTGCGGCGATACGAAAGTTGATGGGGCATTCCTCCATCAACACAAGCCAGGGTTACATCGACTCGCTCGCGCGAGAAGAACGCGAAGTCGCCGCGCGTAACCGAGTGTACGAAGTTCTGGAGAAACTCAAGGAGTAGGAAGTCTTAACACGCGCCTCGTAGGATCATTCGATGCGGATTGGGCCATTGGCAGTTTTGCGTGAGCGACAGTTCACAATTCTTTGGTGCTCATTGCTCGTTTCCGACATGGGCACATGGATGCAGATCGCTGCACTTGGCATCTACGTCGCACAAACGACCGGCCAGGCATCGTGGGTCGGACTTATCACTACCGCTACTTACCTGGCGGCCGGTCTGGTCGCGCCATTCGGTGGCGCATTCGCCGACCGCTATGACCGGCGGATAGTCGTACGCGTCGGAGTCTTGGGACAGGCGATCGTCTCGCTGCTACTTGTCGCCGCAATCGCAACCCAAAATGACGGGCCACTCGTTCTTTGGGTGCTCGCCGGGCTACAGGGACTCGTTGGTGCTGCAGTATTTCCGGCACTCAATGCCATGGTCCCTGACCTCGTTTCTGCAACGCACTACTCCCAAGCAATGTCGCTTTATCACGTGTCGTGGAACATCGGCCGTTCACTGGGTCCGTTGCTTGCGGTCCTCGCAATCGCGACCGTCTCATTCGAAGCTGTGTTCCTGTTCAATGGCGTGTCGTTTCTCACCGTTGCAATCGCAACCACGGCGCTGTCCGAGACAAAGCGTGGCGAAACTTCGGGGTCCGCGTTGCAGCGCTTGCGCGAGGGCTTTCGCGGACTCACTGCTGCACCTGCGTGTCGGACGCCCCTTGCAACTTGCATCGCTCATGCCGCATTGATCGCACCGTTCATTGCGCTGATTCCAGTGATGAGTCAACTCACGCTTGGCGGCCGCGCATCCGATACCGGGCATCTATATGCAGCACAAGGGATAGGGAGCATATTGGGTGTGCTCGTAATTGCGTCACTCATCCCCCGCCTTGGCCAAGCCCGTGTGTTAACGCTTGCCTTGCTCGGCGCAGCAACATGTGCGATCGCGTATTCGTGGAGTCCGACAATTCTCTCTGCACTGCTTTGGATCATTCCGTTGAGCGGCTTCCATTCCAGTGTTGTCGCCGGCTGTGCTGCACTACTTGTGGGTCGCGCGCCGACGGACATTCGCGGTCGCATCATGGGGTTCTACAACGCGTCCTACAACCTGACGCTTTCCGCTTCTGGAGTAATTATGGCAATTCTCGCCGACCATTTCGGCGTGCGGATTGTGCTGTTTGTCGGGGCTCTGGCGATGATTGCAGGCGTCGCATTCACCCAAACGCGTGCAGTCCGACCATGAAATGCACAGACCCCGAACTGCAGCCTGTCTCATGAAGCTTGGACCACTGTCCATGCTCGGTGAGCGCGACTACCGGGTGCTCTGGATTGGTTTGCTCATATCTGACATCGGCACTTGGATGCAGATCGCCGGGCTCGGTATCTACGCAGCGGAGACGACCGGAAAGGCATCATGGGTCGGCCTCATCACGACGGTGACGTACCTTGCAACCGGGCTACTCGCACCTTTTGGCGGAACGCTCTCCGACCGCCACGACCGCCGCTTGTTGATCGGCGGCTCATGCGTTATCCAAGCTGCAATATCCACCCTTCTAGTATTGGCGCTGCACACCGAACACGATTCACCCCTGACGTTGTGGGCGCTAGCGGGCTTACAAGGCGTACTGCTGGCTGTTGCCATTCCTGCAATCAATTCGATGGTTCCTGACATCGTGAAGCGCGAGCGCGTGTCCGGCGCAATGTCGTTGCTACAGGTAACTTGGAATGGTGGCCGCTCACTTGGACCCGTCGTCGCGGTCATCGTAATTGCACGGGGTTCATACGACTGGGTATTCGCGCTCAATGGGCTGTCGTTTGTGGTTCTCGCACTGTTGATGCTGTTGCTCCCAAACCAACTGCGTCATCATAGCGAAGGCGGAACAATCGAGCGCCTACTCGAAGGCATTTCAGAGTTACGCGCCACGCCGGCGAGTCGCCGCCCACTCGCGATTGCAGTCGCTGAAATGTCGTTGATAGCACCGTTCATCGGGCTCATCCCCGCAATGGCACAAGTCACCCTTCATGGAAAAGCGGTCGACACGGGCCACCTGTTTGCGGCGCAAGGTATCGGAAGCATGCTCGGCGTGTTGGTGATCGCTTCGCTCGTCCCCCGTTTCGGGCAAGAGCGCACACTTTCATTCGTGATCGTCGCCGCCTGTGTTCTGGCGATTGCATACGCGCTCAGCCCAACGGTGCTTATCGCAGTCTTGCTTGTTCTGCCTCTCAGTGGCTTTCACACGAGTTCCTTCGCCGGAGCGTGTGCGCTTGTAGCGAACAACGCTCACCCGCGCCTCCGCGGACGCATGCTCGGGATCTTTTCTTCGGCGACGAATCTCTGTTACGCCCTATCGAGCGTCGCTCTTGCATTCATTGCGGACCTTGTCGGTTTGCGTGCCGTCTTGGTTGCGTCAGCAGTTGCGATGCTCACCGGTTTTGTAATCGGCCGGCGTAAAGCCACGCGTTCGCGTGCACGCGTGGCCGTCGGGTCCGTAGAGTCGATTCGATGAGACTGGGACCGCTCGCAGTTTTGCATGAACGCAATTTCCGACTTTTGTGGAGCGGAATGATTGTTTCCGACATCGGAACTTGGATGCAAATTGCCGCGCTGGGCATTTACGTGGCGGAAACAACAGGCAAAGCATCGTGGGTCGGGCTCATCACCACAGCTACGTATCTGGCAGTTGCACTATTCTCGCCGTTTGGTGGCACGCTCGCCGACCGCCACGATCGCCGCCGGGTCATTGCGATTGCTTGCCTCGTGCAGGCTGCGCTTTCGGTGATTCTCGTCTGTGCATTGATAACCGGCCACGATTCGCCACTCCTTTTGTGGCTTCTTGCTGGGCTTCAGGGCTCAGCAAGCGCAGCAGTGCTTCCCACCCAGAACGCGATGGTTCCCGACCTGGTGCCAAGAGAAATGCATGCCCAGGCAACATCTTTGTTTCATGTGTCGTGGAACGCCGGACGTTCAATCGGGCCACTTCTGGCAGTCGTCGTAATCGCAATCGGCTCCTACGAAACGGTCTTTCTGCTCAACGGACTCTCCTACTTGGGTGTTGCATTTGCAACGACCCGGATGGCAGAGCAGCCCCGACACCACAGTGCTGGTAACACGTTTCAACACATTCGCGACGGCGTGCACGGACTCCGCACAACTCCGGAGTGTCGCCTGCCATTTCGAGTCGCCCTCTCACACATGACGCTCGTCGCACCGTTCCTCGCGCTCGTTCCGGCGATGGCGCAGCTCACTCTGCACGGAACGGCGTCTGACACCGGGCGTTTGTTTGCAGCGCAAGGGATCGGCAGCATGCTCGGTGTACTGCTTATAGTCTCACTGGTGCCGCGACTGGGACAGCTGAGGACACTCTCTGTTGCTGTTTTCGCGTCATGCGGTTTCGCAATCGCATACGCGATGAGTCCAAACGCTATCGTTGCAATGTTGCTGATTCTGCCGCTAAGTGGGTTTCACTCGAGCGTGCTCGCAAACTCGACCGCGCTTGTTGCCGGCAATGCTCCACCGCAAAGTCGTGGGCGGTTGTCAGGCATCTATTCGAGCGCAATAAACCTCGCTTACGCAGTCTCGAGCGCCGTGCTCGCAACGGCAGCAGACCACTTTGGGCTGCGAGTTGTTTTGGGATTGTGCGCAGGCCTAATGCTCGTCGGGTGGACTGCTAGCCGAGTGCGTCTAGGCGGTCCAACACGTCGGCCAGATCAGGATCGTGATCTGCAACCTGTGTGAACATTTTGCGCGCGCGTGCAACGTCGCCAGCGCGTTCATAAAGGTCACCGAGCACATACCAGGTGCGCGAATGGTGATCGCGAGCTTTGCCTTTCACCTTTGGAGCCTTCGCAAGCAATTCGATCGCGCCTGGAATGTCTTTGTTTTCAGCCATTGACGAAGCCATCACGACGCGCCCGTCGGCCATAGTCTCAGCATCAGGTGATGCGTCGCGTAGTTCTGCCCACAAATCTTCGACTGCTTCATAGTTTCCACGCGCACGCTGGCAGTCCATGATTGCGGGAATCAATCCATCGTTACCCGACGCCTTGCGCGCGAACTCCAAGTTGTCGATAGCCTTCGACCACTTACCCGTCTTGTATTCGACGAGGCCCTTGAGTTCGATGACTGTTGGCGCGTCCGGAACGTTGTCCATCAACACGCGCATCGCGCGCTCGGTATCTCGGTAACGCTCAGCCTCGTACGCGACCGCAGCTTGTTCGAGGTAGCGAAGCAGTCGAGGTGCTTGCTTGCCGCCAAGCTTGTTGATCTCTTTGATTGCCTCTTCCGACAAGTTCGGCTTGCGTGTTGTTTTCCTGTTCAACGAGCGCTTCGCCGACGATGTGTCTTCGAGAACCCACTCTTCTTTCACGCGATCCGGCGCACCGCGCTCGGGCTCGGCATAAGTCGAGTCGCCACCCTCGCGGCCCATCCAGGCGGCACCGCGGCGAGCAACACCCCCCCATTCTTTGCGCTTCGCGGCCTTCGTAGCGGAGGATCGAATCGCATCTTCCTTCCGCGAGCGACGAACTATCGGCTCAGCGGGCCGCGCATTTCGTGCGCGCGAAGTCCGACGGTTCGAGGCTTGTGGCATGCCTATAGGCTACCTGTTCACAGGCCGCAGCAGTCAATCTTCCGACTGAGCCGAAGACGACAACGCAGACTGTGCCGCCCTCGCGCGACACATGCGGTTCAGCTGGTAGATATTGCGTCTCACCGATGAATTACAGGGACTGCGATAGTCCTAATTGGCAATTCCTCCCAAGAAAGCTCCCTATATGGCAATAGCAATCGAAGCAGAACAGCTGGTCAAGACATACACCGGCCGCTCCGGAACCGTTGAAGCAGTCCGCGGCGTCGACTTACAGGTCGGCGCCGGCGAGGTCTTCGGCTTTCTAGGTCCAAACGGCGCCGGTAAATCGACCATTGTTCGGATGCTCACAACCCTGATGACAATCACCTCCGGAACGGCGCGAGTTGCAGGAATCGATGTCGCCAAGAACCCGAACGCCTCCCGGCACAAGATCGGCGTTGCGCTACAAGAAGCCGGTCTTGACTTTCGACAGACTGGTCGGGAGCTGCTTGTGCTTCAGGCGCAAATGTTCGGAGCGTCGACAGCCGGCGCAAAGACTCGCGCTGCGACTCTGCTCGACCTTGTGCAGTTGAACGAATCAGCCGATCGCCGCATAAAGGGCTACTCCGGTGGAATGAAGCGCCGGCTCGATCTCGCATCCGCGCTCGTGCACGAGCCCGATGTGCTCTTCCTCGACGAGCCGACAACTGGTCTCGACCCCGTGAGCCGGCTCACGGTTTGGGAAGAGGTTCGACGCATCAACAGTGCGGGCACAACTGTGTTTCTCACAACCCAATACCTCGAAGAGGCCGACCAGCTCTGCGACCGCCTTGCAATCATCGACGGTGGCCGTATCGTGAGCGAGGGAACACCGGTAGAGCTCAAATCCGAACTCAAACAAAGAATGAACTTGGAAGCAGACCCAACCCTCGACGACGTTTTTCTCGACGCCACCGGACGCACTCGTGACCGCTCTGTTGGTGATGTACAGGAGGTGCACTAATGAACCAATTGCTTGCGCTCATAAAACGATCACTTCGAGAGACAATTCGCATGCCTGAAGCACTGTTTCCAACCGTCTTCATTCCGCTGTTTTTTCTCGTCGTCAACGTCGGCCAAGTGGCGAAGGTGTTTCCTTCTGGTTCGACCGGCTTTCTTGCAGGACAGAACTATGCGGCATTCCAATTGCCGGCATCGATCTTGCTCGCCGCATCGTTCGGTTCGGCTGCGCTGTTCTTGGTCGAAGACATCGAAGGCGGCTACTTCGACAAGCTGCGTGCAACGCCCGTATCGCGCACGTCACTCGTTCTTGCGCGTCTGTTCGCCGAAGCGGTCAAGAACATGTGCATCGTCACTCTGATGGTGCTTATTTCACTACCGTTCGGAATCAGGATCGCAAGTGGTCCTGGCGGCTTTGTGTTGTTGTTGCTTCTCGCAGCTTCGTGGGCTGTTGTCTACTCAGGATTCATGCAAACAATTGCATTGAAGACACGAAGCGCCGCTGCGACGAACTCCGGCGGCATGGTGTTTTTCCCGTTGTTGTTCCTTACGCCGAACTTCGTGCCACGACACATGCTCAGCCACCCGATGGAAATCGCCGCAACGCTCAATCCTGTCACGTACATTATGGAGGGCCTGCGTTCACTCATCCTTTACCAGCCTCAATGGACGACCGTGGGTTGGGGCTTTCTCGTTGTGCTTGGGGCCGGCGTTGTGATGGTTACCCTAAACGTGCGGTTGATTCGCAACTACGACTGATTACGAAACGATCATGCCTGCGGCAGCGGTCTCGAATGTTGCTTCGTCGATGAGAACGAACCGGCCGGTGTCGCGGTGATCGTGATAGCCGTCGGCGACAATCGGCTCAGACAGTTCAATCCGAACGCGTCCAAGATCGTTGAGCCCCAGATCGTCGACATCGTCATTTTCGAGCGTGTCGATATGCATGCTGTAGTCAACTGCGGCAACGGTTGCCTTCACGGTCTTGGTGAGGTGTTTCAGGAACCAGCGACTGCCGTGCGTAAGCGGGCGGTCGATCATCCAGCAAACGTCCGCTGTTACAAGTGTCGTCGGTTCCGGCACGATTGCACCCGCAGGCACGATGACATCGCCTCGACCAACGTCGATTTCGTGTTCGAGTCGAACGGCAATCGAGTCCCCTGGTTCGGCAAGCTCGACCGCGGTTCCAAGGCGGTTTATGTATGCAACCTTGCTGCGATTCCCCGAAGGCAACACAACGACCTCGTCGCCGCGTGCCAGCGCACCACCGGTAAGCCGGCCGGCGAGTTGACGCGACTCGTTGGGAACGGTGATCACCCATTGCACCGCAAGACGCGTGCCGACTTCGCTATAGGCATCGACTTCGACCTCGATGTGATCAAGCAACTCCAACAACGACGGACCGTCATACCAGGGTGCGTTGCGGGAACGCTCAACCACGTTGTCGCCGTGCAATGCTGACAGCGGCACTGCAACCAGTGACACCGGTGCCGGCAACGCATTTACGTACTCTTGAGCTTCTTTCACTGTGCGATCAAAAGCTGACTCGTCCCAATCGACAAGGTCCATCTTGTTGACGGCGAGGATGATCTCGGAGACGCCGAGCAGCGACGCAATAAACAAGTGTCGACGCGTCTGCTGCAGCAGTCCGTTGCGCGCATCGATGAGGACAATTGCGACGTCAGAAACAGATGCGCCTGTCACCATGTTTCGCGTGTATTCCGCATGCCCAGGAGTGTCGGCAAACACAAAGCTGCGATGTTCGGTTGCAAAGTAACGGTAGGCAACGTCAATCGTGATGCCTTGCTGGCGTTCAGCCTTCAGACCATCAGTAAGGAGCGCAAGATTGAACTCGCCGTCGCCGTATCGCATGCTCGCCTTTGTCACTGCAGACAGTTGGTCGTCGAATGCCGTCTTGGTGTCG
>JBBSGY010000011.1:0-14873 GCA_038253645.1 Acidimicrobiales bacterium | reverse complement strand
TGCTCCATCCCGTAAATAACACGCGTGGATTGGCGAGTCAGATTTTCTTCTCGCAAGGAAGAAAAACGAAGGAAGTAACCATACTGCGATGAGTTTTTATGACGCAGCGAGAAGGAAATCTGGCCGGCAAGACGCACGTGGTATTTACAGGATGGTGCACTAGATCAACAGAGCGGAACGAAGAAACGAAAGCAGTGCCCGACGTCGTTCAACCAACGAACGCAGCGACGGATCCATGCCGAGCGCACGGTGCACCTCCACCTCCGTGGCGACGCCGATCACGATGGAATACGTTGACAACAGGAAGAAACGGGGGTCGTGGCGGCGCATTGTTCCGAGGTCCATCTCGAGCTCGAGAAACTCAATCGCGCGATTAAGTAATGGGCTCAATCTAGCGGTCAGCTGATCTGCCGCCGGTGGGCCGAGACGCCCGACCTCACGAACAAGGCCGAGCAGTTCAGGCTTGCGAGCAGCGAGCCTGAAAACTGAATGAACAACGGCCTCCACCCTCGACCAACCGGTGCCGGCCTGGGCGAGCGCAGCCTCGAAGATCGAGGTGAGCTCGTCCGCGCTCGATGCGACTACGGCCTGCAAAAGCGCCTCCTTCGACGGAAACCAGTACAGGATCGTCTGCTTGCGAAGACCAAGGCCCGCTGCTATCCGGTCAAGAGACGTCGCCTCGTAGCCACGAGTACCGAAGCTCACCAACGCCGCATCGCAGATGAGGTCCGGAGTCGCAGAGGTGGTTACTGTCGCCACACTGCTCCGCAGGGGCAAGAGAAAGAACGAGTCGCCATCTACCAGATGGTAGACAGATGTCCGATGCCTGCCAAACACCCGTCACCGATCGCGGAGGACCCGTCATCGATCGCCGGCCGATTGAGCGGAAAGCGAATTGCGGTGACCGGCTCGACGGGGTTTTTAGGAACCGCGATCGTCGAGCGACTCCTGCGCAGCGTTCCTGGTTGCGAAGTCGTCTGCATCGTGCGGCCGTCGCGCCGCTTTGATCCTCTCGAGCGGGTTCGCCGCGAAGTAGTTCGCAATGACTGCTTCGATCGCCTCCGCAACGAGCTCGGTGACGGCTTCGATGGCATGATCGGCGATCGCCTCTCGGCAATTGCCGGCGATGTAAGTAAAGACAGGCTCGGCCTCGATGCCGAAGGTATGCGCGTGCTTGCCGGCTGTCATGCGGTGATGCATTCGGCCGCGACCGTGAGCTTTGAATCACCGCTTGATCTCGCAGTAGAAGTCAACTTGCTCGGCCCATGTCGCGTTGCCGACGCGATTCGTGAGTCGGGGTCGAACGCACACCTTGTCGCCGTAAGCACCGCGTATGTAGCAGGCAATCGGCGTGGTGAGGCTTTCGAGGAACTCGTTACCGACACGTGGTACTCACCTGAAGTCGACTGGCAAGCGGAAGTTGCAGCAGGGCGCCGCGTGCTTTCGGACGCGGAAAATGAAAGCCGTCAACTCGAACGCCTCGCGAAGTTCCGTCGCCAAGCGCACCGCGAACTTGGTGCTGCAAGCACTCCACTGCTTGCTGAACGTGGCGAACGTGTTCGTGAAGATTGGGTAAAACAACGCCTTGTCGACCAAGGTAAAGCTCGGGCGCAATCACTCGGGTGGCCTGACGTCTACGCGTACACAAAGGCGCTGGGCGAGCGCGCTCTCTTGCAACAGCGCGGCGACATTCCTGTCACGTTCGTACGTCCATCGATTATTGAGTCCGCGCTCCACGAGCCCCATCCCGGTTGGATCCGTGGATTCCGGATGGCCGAGCCGGTTCTCATCGGCGTGGGCAAGGGATTGCTCAAGAGCTTCCCGGGACTTCCCGAAGGTGTGCTCGACGTAATACCCGTTGACAAAGTTGTAGCTGCAATTATTGCTGTCGCCGCGATGCCCGCACCGGAGAAGCCAACCGTCTACCAAGTCGCGTCCGGAACTCGTAAGCCACTTCGTTACAGGCAACTCGTTGATCTCGTTACCGAGTGGTACCGAAACAATCCTCTTTATGACGCCGACGGTCAACCCGTCATCGTGCCCGAGTGGTCGTATCCGACACGAGGCAAAGTGCAGCGCCAGCTCGATCAGGCGATCCTTGCCTTAACGGTTACCGAGCGCGTCTTGCACCGGCTCCCCTTTCGCGGCCGCGTCGGTGAACTTTCCGGTCGACTCGAAGAGCAGCGCATCACCGCAGAGCGCGCCCGAGGTTACGTGGAAATCTACGGCGCCTACACAGAAAGCGAAGCGCGCTTCCGCATCGACAATACTGTCGGCCTATACGAGTCAATGAGTGAAACCGACCGTGCTGCGTTTGATTTCGACCCGATCGACATCGACTGGCGTCACTATCTGCACGATGTACATCTGCCGTCGATCGTCAGCCAAGGTCGCGTTCGAACAAAGCCTGTACAGAAGACTGTTGTCGACCGCGCAGCAAATACTCGGCGCAACCTGCTTGCACCCGGCAACCGGCTCGTCGTGTTCGACTTCGAGAACACTCTGGTCAAGTCGACGGTGCCCGAGGCTTACGCTTGGCTTGCCACTCGGCACCTCGGCACTATCGATCGCGCAAAGCTCATCGCTCGCCGACTTCCGCAGGTTCCACACCTCTTCTTGCTCGATCGTCGTGACCGCGGCGATTTTCAACGAACCTTTTATCGTTGGTGGGCAGGCGCGTCCGTCGAACAGTTGACGCATGACGCGCAAGAACTTTTCGCGACGTTTCTGCTCAGTAAATCGTTTCCTGAAGGTTTGCGCCGAATTCGTCAGCACAAAGCCGCCGGCCACCGCACGCTGTTGATCACAGGGGCGCTCGACATTGTCGTAGAGCCGTTACGACCCTTGTTCGATGACATCTTCGCTTCGACGTTGACAGAAAGAGACGGCATGTTCACAGGTGAACTTTCACAAGCACCTCCAGTTGGCGAAGCACGCGCGCTACTCATCAAGGACTACGCCGCTCGTCACGGTCTTGACCTCGGCGAGTCGGTCGCATATGCGGACTCCTCGAGTGATTTACCGATGCTCGAAGCTGTTGGTCACCCTGTTGTGGTCAATCCCGAAACACGACTTTCCGCAATTGCGCGCCGTCGTGGATGGCACGTCGAACGTTGGCATCGCGAGGGCGATCCTCCGTTACTCCCAATAGCGCCAAAGGTAAACGCCTAATGTCACGACCCGGATTCGTTCTTGACGTCGACCGATCGACGCCACCAATTCTCTTTTGGCGCGATGAGCAGCTAACCACCGAGCGACTGCCCGTCGGCTCACGTGTCGTTTACCCACCTGAACCCGCAATGCACATCGAAAATCCGGACGCAGCTATCAAGGATGCCCTTGCAAGTCCGATTCTCGGCGAGCCGCTCCGTGCACGCTTGCGTGCCGGAATGCGATTGACGGTCGCGTTCGATGACACTGCCTATCCTTTGTTGCGCACGAAAGGCTCCGATACCCGCCGTCGCATCATCGAGGCCGTGCTGGACATGGCTGCCGATTGCGGAGTCGATGATGTCGAGCTAGTGGTCGCTCGCGGCCTGCGCCGCCGAATGACCGAACGCGAGTTGCGTCAAGCTATCGGTGAACGTGCTTATGACTCTTTTGCGCCGAAAGGTCTCATCAAGCAACACGACGCTGAAAACGGCGACGAGCTCGTGCAGATTGCAACAACGGACAATGGTGACGCGATCGAGATCAACAAGCGCGTTGCAGCTTCTGATCTCGTTGTCTATGCCGGTATGAGCCTCAAACCTTCCGATACCGGTTGGCACCGCATCGTAACCGGGCTTTGTGGACGTGTGACACTCGGTGACGGATCGCGCGAACACGTCTCGCGCCTGTGTGACGCTGCGGCCGAACAGCTCAAAATCTTTCAGGTCGACACCACTATCGATACATCGATAGTTCCGCCCTCTCTCTCATTTCTGTCGCGTCGTGAACGTGAGTGGAATCCGTTAGACAAAGGTCGCTTCGCAATCGCGCGTGAACTTACGAATATTGCGCCGGCGCGCTTCAATCGTCAGCTGCTCAATAATCTGACGGTTCGATATTGCATGACCAACGTCGTTGCCGGTGACGTAGATGCGGTGGGCAAAACAGTCGCCGCGCGTCTCCATGATGAACGAACGACGACCATTTCAGGACAGACCGACATCGTCACGTTTGGTGTTCCGTCATTTGCACCTTTCGGCCCCGGGTCGATAGCAAACCCAGTTCTTATGGTGGCGGCAGGTCTCCAGTTTCTATTCAATCTCAACGAAGGTACGCCGGTCGTCAGACAGGGTGGCGTTGCAATTCTCCACCACCCCGCACGCGCCGAATTCAACAGCGTGCATCACCCGAGTTACATCGAGTTCTTCCATGAGGTACTCACTGAGACAACCGACATTGCCGAGATGGACGATTTCGAACAACGTTTTGCCTCAGATAACTGGTTCAAGCAGCTCTATCAGACAAGCTACGCGTTCCACGGTTTGCATCCATTCCAAATGTGGCGCGAAATTACGAAGGCGCTCAGATATCTCGGTGGCGTCATTGTTGTCGGGGGCAATACTCAAACGGTTAGGCGACTCGGATTCAAGCCCGCCTCGACGTTTCAAGATGCCCTCGAGATGGCCCGTGACATCACGCAGATTCGCGAGCCTTCGCTGACTCACTTGCACGCGCCTCCGATATTTACGGCAGACGTGAGTTGAAGCGGCCATCCTTTCCACGCTTGGGTGTCGAATTTCCGACAGCCTGGGCGCGGCGGTACCCCGCTCGCGTTCTGCGCAAGTTGATGATCGCTTGTATCACGCGACCAATAATCAATCTGGTGGCGCGTCCTGATGTCATGGGAGCGGATCGACTCGACAGCGTCGACGGAGCAATCATTTTCGCGGCCAACCACTCCAGCCACCTGGACACAAGCGTGCTTTTTACCGCGCTCCCCGACCACGTACGCAAGCGCGTGGTAGTCGCGGCCCGCAGTGACTATTTTTTCGACAAATACTGGAAGGCGTTTCTTTGGTCGCTGTGGATCAACACCGTGCCAATCGATCGCGAGAAGGTGAGCCGCAAGACAATTCGGATGGTCTCCGACTTGATTGACGAGGGCTGGCACCTCGTTATCTACCCGGAAGCAACCCGCGGTGACGATGACTTCATCGAGCCGTTTCGTCCTGGCGCTGCATACCTTGCGACTCATACAAACGCAGTCGTGATCCCAACACACATCGATGGTGCGCGCCGTATTTATCCGCCGTACATGCGACGCCTCCGACCCGGTCGCACAAGAGTCACGTTCGGCAGGCCGCTACGTGCAGAGGCGGATGAGAAATCACGCGATTTCAACACTCGGATCGAACGAGCGGTTGCGGCTGCGGCGGACGAAGGTCGCACAGATTGGTGGTCTGCGCGCCGCCGCGCCGCGACCGGGACAACACCATCACTAGGCGCGCCCCCAGGCCTCGAGGGCTGGCGGCGAACCTGGGCGGCAGGCTCTTTTCGCAAGCGCGACAGGTCAAATGCTTGGCCGCTTTAGTGCGCCCGATGACCTATGTCGCGACCTTTTCCCACATTTCTCGTGGAGAAGTGACGCAACCTCACGCCAGCCGATAGCGTTCCGGCAATGACCGACGCGTGGGCAACAGCACCTCAAGGGCCGTATGTGCAGACAGCTCAGACCCTCACCCCTGCAGCGCCCGAAGGGCGCAAGAAGTCGATCGAGCCGGCTGCGATAACAGCACTGGCGCTTGCCGTTTGCTCACTCGTGATCTGGTTCATTCCGGCGATTGTGGCAATCTTCCTTGCTTCCGGGGCGAAACGAAACATCCGGGCATACCCAGAGAGCCGCAAGGGAAATGGCATGGCTTTGGCTGCACAGCTCGTTTCCGTGTTCTCGATCCTGGTTACCGCCGGCATCGTGGCGCTGATAACCCTGATCTAACTCATCGTGGCTACAAAAAGCGCCCCGCAACGATAGGGTCGACCTGGGAAAACATATCCAGATGGGGGCGAACACATGGCCGTAGCCGCTGAGACACCGATCGCTTTGATCGAAGGCGTTTACGGACACCTTGCCGACCGTGTCGCAATCGGACGCAAACGTCTCGGCCGGCCATTGACGCTTGCCGAAAAGATTCTTTTCAACCACCTCGCCGACGCCGAGGAACAAGAGTTGATACGGGGCCGTAGCTATTCCGGGCTCTACCCCGACCGTGTCGCGATGCAAGATGCGACAGCACAGATGGCGCTGCTGCAGTTCATGACCGCCGGCCTTGAACAGGTGCAAGTGCCGAGCACCGTTCACTGCGACCATTTGATTCAGGCTCAAGTGGAAGCCGCGGCCGACCTTGCAAACGCGGAAATCGCGAACAAAGAAGTTTATGACTTCCTCCGCACCGTCTCCGCGAAGTACGGACTCGGTTTTTGGAAGCCGGGCAGCGGCATCATTCACCAAGTCGTACTCGAGCAATACGCGTTTCCCGGCGGAATGATGATCGGCACCGACAGTCACACTCCCAACGCGGGTGGTCTCGGCATGGTCGCGATCGGCGTCGGTGGTGCAGATGCAGTCGACGTGATGGTCGGGGGAACCTTTGGTCTGCGCTGGCCGCGCCTCATCGGCATACGCCTCACCGGCACGCCATCCGGGTGGACGTCGGCAAAAGACGTCATCCTGCGCGTTGCCGAGATTCTCACAGTCAAAGGCGGAACGGGCGCAATTGTCGAGTATTTCGGCGAAGGCGCAGAAGCACTGTCGGCTACCGGCAAGGCAACAATCTGCAACATGGGCGCCGAAATCGGAGCGACAACATCACTGTTTGCATACGACCACCACGCGGCCGCGTATTTGAAAAGCACGGGGCGCGAAGCGGTTGCAGACCTCGCTGACAATTACGCACACGACCTGCGTGCGGATGACGATGCGACCAGTGATCCGTCGCGCTTTTTTGACGAAGTTATCGAGATCAATCTCGACGAGCTCGAACCGCACATCGTCGGGCCGCACACTCCCGATCTCGGCCGCCCCGCATCACAGTTGGCCGACGAAGCGCGTGAAAACGGCTGGCCGCTTGAAATCACTAATTGCCTTGTTGGTTCGTGCACCAATTCCTCGTATGAAGACATCACACGAGCGGCACACGTTGCGCGCCAAGCCAGTGCAAGGGGCCTACGCGTCAAAACTCCGCTGCTCGTCACCCCCGGTTCCGAGCGGGTGCGCGCGACCATCGAACGCGACGGTCTCTTGCAGGATCTCGAAGCGATCGGCGCAACGGTGCTCGCCAACGCCTGCGGGCCGTGCATTGGTCAATGGAAACGTTCTGACATCGAACCTGGCCAAGTCAACTCAATTCTCAGCTCTTACAACCGTAACTTCCCGAAACGCAACGATGGCAACGCGGCGACGCTGTCTTTCATTGCCTCCCCCGAAACGGTTGTCGCTTACGCGCTCGTCGGAACTCTTGATTTCGATCCGATCAACGGACTCGTCGACGGCGAAGCGCTCGTTGCACCGGCCGGCGAGGAGCTGCCAGCAAACGGCTTTGTTCATGCCGAAGCCGGTTTCCAACCACCGCCCGGTTCAGGTGCCGACGTCACCATTGAGGTGAAGTCGGACAGCGATCGCCTGCAGCTACTCGAACCATTCCCCGCCTGGGACGGCAACGACTTCGAAAACCTCACCGTTCTGCTCAAGGCCAAGGGAAAATGCACGACTGATCACATCTCTGCTGCGGGTCCTTGGCTGCGTTACCGCGGCCACCTCGAAAACATTTGTCAAAACCTGTTTCTTGGCGCAATCAACGCCTTCACCACTGATCCGGGAACGGGCGTAGACAAGCTCGACAACGAAATCCGACCCCTACCCGACATCGCAAAGCATTATCGCCAGGCAAACGTTGCCTGGGTTGCGATAGGCGACGAAAACTACGGCGAAGGTTCATCGCGTGAGCACGCTGCGATGGAGCCGCGCTACATGAATGCACGTGCGATCATTTGCCGGAGTTTCGCTCGCATTCACGAAACGAACCTGAAAAAGCAAGGCGTGTTGCCTCTCACGTTTGCCGATCCATCCACTTACGATGCAATTGGTGCCGACGACACGATCTCGATCAGAGACCTTGCGAGCCTTGTGCCGGATGAGCCCGTGAGTTGCACAGTGAATCACCCGGACGGAACTGTCACCCGATTCACCGCGATCCACACGATGTCGCCTGAGCACATCGAATGGTTCAAAGCAGGTGGCGCACTGAATGTCATCCGCCGCGAACGCGCGTAGCGGCGGCGCGATGAAACCCGCTATACCGCTCGGCTATTTCGCGTGGTTTTGCGCACCCGCTCGGGTTAACCGGTCGTTGATCGCGCGGCCCAGGCCGTAGTCGGGCACACGTTCGGCGTAGATGACATTGGCGCCGGATGATTCGAGTCGGTACAGCGCATCGAACAGACGCTCTGCGGCTTCATGCAAATTGCCGGTGGATGACAACACATCGATAGCCACGTAGTTTCCGGCCGGCGCTTTTTCGAACGCGAGATAAGCCGCTCCGTCAGGCATTCCACCGAAGTCTTCGCGCACGATGTGCAAGGGAATTCGCGGCGCGTAGTGTGATGCGAGTTGCCCCGGTACGGTCGGCTGCTCGGCAACACCGACTGCAACCCGTAGTTCCCGCACAATCTCGCGGAGTTGCTCGATCGTTATCGCGCCGTGGCGCAAGACCGTCGGTACGTCATCAGTGATGTCAACGATTGTCGACTCGACACCCCATGTTGTTGCACCACCATCGATCACCAAATCGACGGCGTCGCCAAGGCTCTCGTGTACGTGCGCCGCGCGCGTTGGGCTCAATTGACCGAACCGATTCGCACTAGGTGCAGCGATCGGCACACCTGCGAGCGAAATCAGTTCGTGTGCTATCGGATGCGAGGGTACGCGTACGCCGATCGTGTCGAGGCCCGCTGTGACAATCGGCGGAACGCTGTCGCCTTTCGGCAGGACCAGGGTAAGAGGCCCGGGCCAAAACGCGGCAGCGAGTTCGTGCGTGATCGCCGGTACGTCACAAGCCACGGTGCCCAGATTCTCGGCTGATGCGAGATGCACAATCAATGGATCGAAAAATGGGCGTTGCTTCGCCTCGAATATGCGCGCAACTGCATTTGCATCCGACGCATTGGCCCCCAGCCCGTAAACCGTTTCAGTAGGAAATGCGACCAGGCCACCCTTGCGCAGTAGATCCGCGGCTCGTGCGATCATGTTTCGGTCGTTTTCCACACCAATCATTAACGCATGAAAAAGACCCCGGACGCGAACGAAGGGACCGGTGGGGGGAACCGATCCCTTCGACTGAACCGAGACTCGACTGGCGGGGGGAACCGGTCGACCTCTGTCGCTCTGCGGCATAGTTTGCGCTCATGATCGCAATCTGTCCAACAGTAGTTTCAGATATGCGCTATCACTATATGCGATGGATATCAGACAACTCAGCGCATTGCTAGCCGTTGCAGACCATGGCAGCTTCTCTGCGGCAGCAGATTCGTTACATACGGTACAAAGCAACATTTCCGCCCACGTTGCGAGGCTTGAAAAGGAGCTTGGCGCGATTTTGGTCAACCGAGCCGCCGGCAAGCTGACTCCGGAGGGTGAAGCGGCTGTTCGCCGGGCAAGGCGAATTCAGTTCGAATTGGAAGCTTTGCGCACCGATGTGGCTGCCCTCCGGAACGAGGTGATCGGCGAGGTTCGAATCGGACTGATCGGCACAACGGCGCGCTGGTTGGTACCCCAGATACTCAAGCTGATGTATGAGCGGTACCCACAAGCGCGCATGCGCGTGAGCGAAGGCACCACGAGCGTCCTGGAACCTCAATTGAGCTCCGGCGCACTCGATCTCGCGATCGTGCTGCTACCAATGCCTGCGCCCGACATCGTCTCGGAGCCGCTGTTCGAAGAAGACATGCTTCTGGTTGTTGCACAAGATCACGAACTCGCAGACCGCGAGCACATCAGCCTGCACGACCTTGCATCGATTCCGCTATTGCTTCCGCCCGCCGGTACCGCACAGCGCGCCGAACTCGACGGTGCCGCAGCACGCGCAGGCGTAACACTGCAGGCTCGCGCAGAGATCGACGGCGTTCGCCTTACCGCCTCACTCGTTTTCGACGGCCACGGCCCATCAATACTTCCCGCCACCGCATTGCCGGGCTATCTGAAAGAGACCTGGCGTCTCGTGACAATTGACGGTCTTCCGCGTCGTCGTGTTGCACTCGCGCATCAACGACGTTCATTTCCGAGCGCGCCGGCTCGCGCATTGCGCTCCGTTCTTGAAGAGGTCGTACGTACGACCGCCGAGATGCACCCGGGCCTACATATTTTACTTTCCTGAGACTTTTCGACCCACGTACCTAGGCGCGGGGCAAGGAATTTTGTTAGACCGGCATGTGCAGCTGATGTGTTTGGGGGAATGCAGTGGCCGAGAAGAGAGAAAACAAACTTCGAATTCTCATGACTGCTACCGCTGTCATAGGGCTCCTCGCTTCGGTGCTCACAGTTTTGCCGAGTGTAGCGGCACCCGCCTTTGCAATACATGTGCAGGACAATGCCCTTGTAGATTCGAGTGGCAACGCAATTCAGTTGCGCGGTGCAAGCCGAAGCGGGACTGAATACAAGTGTCAACAGGGCAACGGCATATTCGAGGGCCCGGTTGATCAAGCAGCGATCGATGTTATGAAGTCGTGGCAAATCAACTTCATCCGCATTCCGCTGAACGAACATTGCTGGTTGGGGATTGAAAACAACGCGTTCACAGGCGCTGCGTATCGCAACACAATTCTTGACTACGTCTCACGCCTAAACGCAAACGGCATATATGTCGACCTTGATCTGCACTTCACCGAGCCCTTGGGTCCGAATACGTCCGGCGACCCCCAACGTCAGACAATGGCCAACGTCACGTATTCGATTCCGTTCTGGGCTTCGGTCGCATCCACATTCAAGGAGCATCCGGCAGTCATATTCGAGTTGTTCAACGAACCACACGGCATCGAGTGGCCTTGTCTGCGTTACGGATGCTCGCAAGGTTCGTGGGACTCCGCCGGCACCGAACAGATGACAAGGGTGATTCGCGCGACCGGCTCGCTCAATCCGATAATTGTCAGTGGTATCGATTGGGGCCATGACATGCGGTGGTTGCTGGCGAACCTGCCCACCGATCCCGCGAACCAATTGATTGCCGGTCAGCATCTGTACAACTTCAAACGGTGTGTCGATGAAGCGTGTTGGAACAATGATTTTCTGCCTATCGCAAAAGTCATGCCATTGATCGGCATCGAAGTCGGTCAAGAGATGTGCTCGATGGATACTGTCGCGCGCTTCATGAATTGGATGGATGCAAACGGCGGTGACGGGTACTCGCCGTGGGCATTTGTGCCTGGATCGTGTCCCGCACTCGGGACGAATCAATTCGGAAGCCTGCCTTTGATCAGTGATTGGACCGGTACGCCGACATCATTTGGTCTGACGGTCAAGAATCACTACGCGAGCGTCGCTCCGGTTCCGCAATCGACAACTACGACAACAATCCCTCAACCGACAACGACAACGACGACAACCACGACCACGACGGCAGCACCCCCTCAACCGACGACAACGACAACTATTACGACAACGACAACGACAACGACAACACTGCCCGAACCGTCGACAACGACCACCACGACGGCAGCACCGCAAGACACGCCGTCGCAAGTGAGAACTCCAAGCGGTTACAGACTCGTTACCGCAAACGGTCATGTGCATGCTTTCGGCGATGCGACCGACCTCGGAGGCGCGCCTGCGGACGCTCAAATCGTTTCGTTGGCAACAACACCGACGCATCGCGGCTACTGGTTGGTTGCCGCCGACGGTCGGTTGTTCAGTTTTGGTGACGCGGAATGGTTCGGCGACATGCGCGGCCGCGAGCTCAATCAACCGATCACGGGAATGGCAGTTGCACCAAGCGGACTCGGCTATTGGTTGCTCGGTCGTGACGGAGGTGTCTTCTCGTTCGGCGCTGTGCCGTTCTACGGTTCTACCGGCTCGATGCACCTCAACGCTCCGGTAGTAAGCATGACCGCCGCACCGGATGGGGGCGGCTATTGGTTCGTTGCATCCGACGGTGGCATTTTTGCCTTCGGTGCTTCGGCACGGTTCTTCGGATCAACGGGTTCGTTGCGACTCAACAAACCCGTTGTGGGCATGGCTGCAGCACCCGACGGACTTGGCTACTGGCTCGTTGCATCCGACGGTGGCATCTTTGCCTTCGGACCGCATGCGCCGTTTTATGGTTCCACCGGCTCGATGCGTCTCAACAAGCCTGTAGTCGGTATGGTTGTGTCGCCCGCAGGTGACGGATACCGCTTCGTCGCCGCGGACGGCGGCGTGTTCGCCTTCGGAAATGCGCCATTTGCCGGTTCTCTCGGTGCTAACGGCGCTTCCGGCCCGGTTGTTGCAATCGCCGCATAGCCCATACCCCACCCCTGGCGGCGATGCTCGTTGGCCTTATGCATGACGCTCACGGGGGAGGCTGCGTTACCGAAGTTTCAACTGAACCGTTTAAGTAAATCACCCATTAGTATGCCGGGTTCCTAAGTACACCGGGGGCCGAGCCAGGAAGTGCGAGTACCGAATGACGATGAATACCAGCCAGGTCACCCTTGCGACGATCGCTGCCCATCTGGGTGTGTCACGAAGCACGGTTTCCAACGCCTACAACCACCCCGACCAGCTCTCGACCCAACTGCGCGAACGAATCCTGGAGACGGCGGCAAAGCTCGGTTACAACGGACCGGACCCGGTGGCGCGTCGACTCCGCAAGGGTCGCGCCGGTGCGATCGGCGTGCTTTTCAGCGAGCCGCTGCAGAGCGCTTTTACCGACCCTGCTTCGGTACTGTTTCTCGAAGGAATCGCCGGCGCAGGTGAACAGGCCGATTCCGGTCTGTTATTGATTCCGGCGCATCCGGCAAACGAAGGCGCGAGCGTTGTGCAAGACGCAATGGTCGACGGGTTCGTGCTCTACTCGATTCCTCCGGGGCACCCCTTTGTCGAAGCTGCAATGCGCCGGCGGGTTCCGGTTGTCTGTGTCGACCAAACGCGCATCGGGGGCACCTCCTGGGTAGGAATTGACGACCGGGCCGCATCGCGCGATGCAGCGCAGCATCTGCTCGACCTCGGCCACCGCAGGATCGGTGTCATTGTTTACGGCCTCGGGCCCGATGGTGCGACTGCGTCAGATCTTCCCGAACCCGATTATGAGGGCCCATGCCCAAGCGTCAGCTGGCTTCGTATGGAGGGTTGGGGCGACGCTTTACGAGGAACCGGCTTGCACTGGGGCGACGTTCGCGTCGAGGAGTGCAAACAAAACAACATCGAGGCAGGCGCCCAAGCAGCGAAAAAGCTGCTGGAGTTCGGGGACCCGCCCACGGCGCTTCTCTGCTCGAGCGATGAGCTGGGCCTCGGTGCGCTACAAGCTGCGTCGCAGATGAAGGTCGATGTGCCCGCGCAGCTCTCTGTCGTCGGATTCAATGACACTCCCGACGCCGCCCAATCCGACCTGACGACAGTGCGTCAACCGTTACGTGAGAAAGGTGCGCGCGCAGCTCAACTGCTACTTGATGGTGAAGCTAAACATGACGTTAACATCAACCTCGAGACGAGCTTGATAGTCAGAAACACGACCGCGCAAGCCCCGAGCAGCGCATAGCGGACAACACCGTCTTCAAGACGCGGCAGAGTATGAGGCGTGCAGTTTGTATTCCGTTACGTCGCTCGCTTTTTCATCTGGGTTTGGTGGCACGTCAGAATCGACCCCACCGGATACGTGCAGCGCGGTGGAGCACTTTTTGGTGCGTGCGCTGTCTTGGTGGCCGGACTCGTCGGGGTTGTCACCGTCCTCGCCAATGCCCTTCTCGGTGGCACCGGGCTCTCGGGCATTACCATCGCCGCGATCTCACCCGGGGCGCACTCAGTCGAAACGACAGCCACCGCGGCGCCGGCGCGCGCCAGGCTCCACGAAGTGTCCGCCGTTGCTTCGGGTCCGGTTCCGGGAACGTTCTTCGCGATCTACCGTGACGCTGCCAAGAGTTGCGATATGCAGTGGGAGGTTCTCGCCGCCGTTGGATGGGTCGAGAGTCATCACGGAGAGTCGATCGCACCCGGAGTAAAGACCGGTGAGAACTTTGCGGGTGCTCGTGGTCCGATGCAGTTTCTCGGCGCTACTTGGGACCACTACGGGGTCGACGCCAACCACGACGGCAAGGCCGACGTCTACGATCCGATCGACGCTATCCATGGTGCGTCCAAGTACCTCTGCGCGAACGGTGCAGGGGATCCGAACCACTTACGAGACGCTCTTTTCGTGTACAACCACTCGAATGACTATGTAAATGAGGTCCTGTCCGTTGCCCGCGGCTACAGCGAGCGCACATACCTGCTGCCCGTGCCGAGCAGTTCCACGACACCACAATCGCTTGGTCAACCACATCACGACTACCCGGCTGTCGACATTCAGCTTCCCGTCGGCACTCCCGTCACGGTTGCACACGGTGGCAAGGTCACGAACATCGATGAGGGAAACTGCGGTCTTGGCGTCGTCGTCGCGGGTTACGACGGCGCGACTTATACGTACTGCCACCTCAGCGAGCGAGCAACGACAAATGACACTTCGGTGAGTACAGGCGATGCCGTGGGTCGCACAGGCGGCGCACTCGGCGAACCCGGCGCCGGGTCGTCGACCGGTCCACACTTGCACCTGCAAATCGATGTCGACGGGCACAAGGTTTGTCCGCAGTCACTACTCGTCGCATGGAAAGACGGTCACATGATGCCCCCATCAAAAGCGCCAACGTCGGGATGCACCAGCGGA
>JBBSGY010000010.1:0-15248 GCA_038253645.1 Acidimicrobiales bacterium | reverse complement strand
TGCATCAGGCCGAGGTTGCCTTCTTGAATCAAATCGAGGAGTGGGAGACCCGATGCTTGATATTTCTTCGCGATCGAGACGACGAGGCGGAGGTTTGACTGAACGAACGTGCGCTCCGCCGTCTCGCCCTCACGCATTGCCTTGCGGAGTTCGCGCTTGCGCGCAGCGGAAAGCCGGGCGTTCGCGGTTTCGATTTCATGATCCTCGCGAGCCTTTACGCCCGTTTCGATCGCCTGCGCCAAACGGACTTCGTCGTCCTTTGTGAGTAGGGGGTATTGGCCAATGTCTGTGAGGTAGAGGCGGACGAGATCTTCCTCATCGCGCTCTATGCGCTCTTTTGCCAAGTTAAAAAGCCCTTCGTGTTCGCCGGCTGCTTAGTTGAAGATACTTATCTAAGATATGTATCTAGTTGAAGATAAGTATCTATTCCCACAACAACCGGACGTGAAAATCCATGCCAAGAGACTGCAAATTGATACGGCAGGGAATTCCATGGTACCGGGTAACCAACGTTTGACCAGAACAAACCTTACATATCTTCGGGAAACTGGTTCTTGGGAAACTGGTTCTCGGAGAAGCTGGTTCTTGGGGAAACCTAGTTTCGATACGCGTTGGTGATAGGCACCCGCCGGTCTTTCCCGAACGCTTTTGGTGTGACTCTCACTCCCAGGGGCGATTGGCGCCTTTTGTACTCTGCCCGATCGACCATGCCCGTAACCCGGCGGACCATGTCGCCATCGAAACCGAGCGACTCGATCTCGGACACGGTCAAATCGTCCTCGATGTAGGCCTGAAGAATCGGGTCGAGAACATCATAAAGAGGGAGGGAGTCCTGATCGGTCTGATCGGGTCGGAGTTCCGCGGAAGGGGCCTTCTCCAAAATCTCGGTCGGGATGAGCGGACTCGGGATGAGCGGACTTTGGGCATTTCGCCAGTCACAAAGCTCGTAAACCGTGGTCTTCATCACGTCTTTGATGACGGCGAAACCGCCCGCAGTGTCGCCGTAAAGCGTCGAATAGCCGACGGCGAGCTCACTCTTGTTGCCGGTCGTGAGCACAAGCCATCCGTACTCATTTGACATCGCCATCAGAATCAGACCACGAAGGCGGCTCTGAAGGTTTTCGTCCGTAAGGCTTGCCGGCGATGCGTCAAAAGAGTCTGTGAGCAGGGTCTCCAAGATCTTGTGCGGTTCATCGATACCGGTCGTTCGCCTCTCGATGCCAAGTCTCTTCGCAAGCTCGGCAGCATGCGTTCGGGACCCTTCGCTCGAATACCGCGAAGGCATGGACACCGCATGCACACGGTTTGCACCCAGAGCGTCAACTGCAATCGTTGCCACCAGCGCCGAGTCGACGCCTCCCGATAGTCCGACAACGACATCGCTGAATCCGTTCTTGCGGACGTAGTCGGCCGCACCGATAACGAGGGCTGCATAGACCTCCGCAATCGGGTCGAGCGTCGGCGCTTTGAGCCTCGGTAGGGGAGTTTCCGCGCGCTGCTGCGGCTCGGAAACCGGCACAACGTGCAATGGCACGCTCGCCGCTCTCCCGCGCGGGTCAAGCAGCCGCTTTCGAAACGCCGGCCGAACATCGATGTCGCACAACAACATTTCTTCTATGAACTGGCCGGCTCGGGCAATCACGGCGCCGTCAGAATCGATGACCATCGACGCCCCGTCGAAAACAAGTTCGTCTTGTCCGCCGACCTGGTTCACATAGACAATCGGCACCGACGCGTCGACTGCGCGGGTTGCGATCATCCGTTCGCGAACCTTGACCTTGCCCGCGAAATAGGGCGAGGCGTTGATGCTCAACATCAACTCCGCACCGCCGTTTGCCTGTTGGGAAATGGGGCCGTTCGGCGCCCACGCGTCTTCGCAAACCGACACGCCGACCTTTACCCCGCCGATTCGGTAAACCGCTGTCGCGGGACTCCCTGATGCGAAATAACGCTGCTCGTCGAATACTCCGTAGTTCGGAAGAACCTGCTTGTGATACGTGCCCGCAGTGCGGCCGGCATAACAAATCGCGGCCGCGTTGAACAAGTCCATTCCGCGATCAACAAAGCCGACGACTGCGGCACAAGTAGTCGTTGCTTTTGCGACCTGCTCGAGCGAAGTCAGATTGTCTTCGATAAAGCGTGGTTTGAGCAAAAGGTCCTCAGGCGGGTACCCGGTGATCGAAAGTTCGGGAAAGACGGCGAGATCGGCACCGGCTTCGGTCGCGCCGGCCAGCATCTCGATTATGCGCTCGACATTTCCTTTGAGATCGCCGACGACGGAGTTGGACTGGCAAGTTGCTACACGAAGCGAAGGCATCGCCAGGAGAGGTTAGGCAAAGGAGATTCTTTCTGGGCGAGACTGAGGTCGTGGCCCAATTTGCCCGGATCGACCCGGTAGTCATCGAGTGGCTCTACGACTCGGTCGACAGTGCGCGTGAACGATTGGAAGAACCCGTATTGCGCGGCGTCGTCTCGGAAATAACATACGGGAGCCGCGCACTAGGACGCCTTCTGATCACAGACCCCGCGGGTCTCGACGTTCTCGACTCGCTTGACAAGCAGCCTGCCCTCGTCGAAGGCGCAGACGAGCTCACGCGGTGGGCCAAATTGGAGCTGCTGAGGATCGCCGCTCGCGACCTTTGCGGAATGGACGACGTTTATGACGTCGGCGCGAACCTCGCGGCGCTCGCGGACGATGTGCTGCGGGTCGCACTCGACTCAGAGGGTGAAGCGGCATCGGGTTTGGCGATTGTCGCAATGGGCAAGCTCGGAGGGCGCGAACTCAACTACGCGAGCGACATTGATGTTGTACTGGTCGGCAAGGCTGAACTTGGCGTTGCACGTCGCGTTCTCAATGTCGCTCGCGAGTGCTTCCGGGTGGACACAGCATTGCGTCCCGAGGGCAACGCCGGGTCACTGGTACGCACACTCGATTCGTATCAATCGTACTGGTCGCAGTGGGCGTCACCATGGGAGTTTCAGGCCTTGTTGAAGGCACGCGCCTCGGCAGGTACGCCGGATTTGTTGAAAGCATGGACTGCTAACGCAGACGACGCTTTGTGGACTCGACCGTTTGGCGCAGACGAGATCCGCTCGGTGCGCGAAATGAAAGCGCGAGCCGAAAGCATCATCGAACGCAAGGGTCTGGCCTCAAGTGAGGTAAAACGCGGTCGAGGCGGAATTCGAGACGTTGAATTCGCCGTCCAGTTGCTCCAGCTCGTACACGGGCGCCGTGATGCTTCGATTCGTTCGAAAAACACCCTGGACGCGCTCAACCAACTCAGTGCAGGTGGCTACATCGCCGAGTCCGACGCCACAACGCTGAGCCAGTCGTACAAGTTTCTCCGCGAAGTCGAACACAGACTTCAACTAGTGGAATTGGAACAAACCCATACCGTTCCTCGCGACACAGCATCACGCGAGCACTTGGCACAAACACTTCATTTGGAACTTGCCGTGTTTGACGAAGCCCTTCGCGAACATCAAGCAACAGTGCGACATGCACACGAACGGTTGTACTTTCGGCCCCTCCTCGAAAGTTTCGGAGACAAGGAAGCGCTCGATCCGGAAACAGTTGAGGAACGCCTTGGTGCGTTCGGTTTCACCGACGCCGAGCGCACGCGCATAGCGATCAAAGAGCTGACGCGTGGGCTGGCGCGCTCCTCGCGCCTGATGCAGCAAATGATGCCTCTACTGCTTGATTGGCTCTCGACATCTCCGGATCCAGACGAAGGCTTATTGGGACTGCGCACAGTAATTTCCGGCTCGCGTACACCAAGCAACGTCGTTGCTGCATTTCGTGACTCGCCCGAGGTCGCCCGGCGAATGTGTGTGCTCCTCGGGACGACACGGATATTCGCCCGCTCATTCATTCGTGATCCCGAGCTACTCGCCGAAGTCGGTCATGACACGTTCAGCGAAGCTGAGTCGTGGAATGAGAAAGTCAAACTCGCTCTCGGCTGGCGCAATGCTCCCGCCGAACGACGAGCCGGTTTGGCACGCTTCAATCAATTGGAACGGTCACACATCGCGATGTTCGACGCACTCAACCTCCTTCCTGATCCCGAGGCATGCCGGCATCGAAGTGAGCTTGCCGACGCTGTACTCGAAGAAGCTTTGGGTCAGCTCGAACCTGCCGTTCCGGTTGCTTTGATCGCGATGGGGCGCTACGGCGGCGCTGAACTCGGTCCGGGAAGTGACCTTGACGTAATCGTTGTTCACGGCGGTGACGGCGCCGGTGACCAGCACAACGCCGAATTGATTGCGCAGACGCTCCTCAGAAATGTGGCCGACCCGTCCTCCCCAAACAAGCTGTACGACCTCGACTACGACCTGCGTCCGGAAGGCAAGCAAGGAACGCTCGCTCGCAGCATCCCGAGTGCTGCGCGGTATTACGGCGGTTGGGCTGCCACGTGGGAACGTCAGGCTCTCGTGCGCGCGCGTCACGTGGCAGGAGATTCCGAGGTTGCCGAAGCGTTCTTCGATGTCATCTCGGATTTCGTCTGGAGTACGCCACCGGATGCGACCCAACTCAAGGAGATGCGTCATTTGAAAGCGCGAATGGAGACCGAGCGTATTCCGCGCAACGAGGACCCTCAGTTTCATCTGAAGCTCGGCAGCGGCACCCTTTCCGATATTGAGTGGACCGTGCAACTTATGCAGCTAAGGCACGGCGTTCGAAGCCCCGGCACGCTCGACGCTTTGAAGACATTGCGGGAATGCGACCGAATCGACGGACGCGACGCCGTAGTGCTGACTGATGCGTGGAAGTTTTGCCAGCGTGTACGCAACCGGCTCGCGCTCATCACGGGTTCAGGCGGCGACTCATTGCCAACTGACCCAGAACGCCTAGGCGTGCTCGCGCGAAGCCTGGGAGACACCTCGGCATCCTTGCGCGAAGACTTTCTACGCCACACGCGCCGCGCACGCCGCATAACAGAACGTTTGTTTTACGGCGTCGAACCTTCGTGAACGGGGAAAAGACAGCCAATTCGAGATCTTGTTGGAGTGCCGGCGCCTCGTTCTTGAGTGGGCTCTGCCTATTGGGACTGCTTCCGCTCGTTCTATTGACAGCAGCTCGCATCTTGCATGTCGAGCGTTCGAAGGCTGTCGTGCTCGCAGAGTCGTTCATGCCGTACCTGTATGTGCCTGTCTACGTGATAATTCTGTTCGCAATTCTCGCGAAACGAAAGATCCTTGGAGGCGTGTGCGCGGCCCTCATCGTCTGTCACGTTGTATGGGTCGCGCAGGAACTCCGTCCGGCAGCATCGCCTCCGGCGGCAGCATCGAAAGCTCCCAAGCTCAAGGTCTTCAGTCAGAACGTACTTTTCAACAACCCGACACCAGAGCGCGTCGCCGAGACAATCAAACGTGACGATGCGGACGTCGTGATGTTGCAAGAATTGACCGACGAAGCCGCGTGGAACCTAAAACAAACGGGCGCACTCGACCCGTACCCGTTCCCATTTCGATACGAGAGTGCAACCAGGGGTACAAGCGGAATCGGTATTTGGTCAAAGATTCCGTTCGACTCAACTCGGGTTGTGCCGACTCGAATGCCCGCGCTGCGGGTAACCATCACGTTTCAAAATCATCCGATTGTTCTGTGGGACGTTCACACGGCAACACCGTTGTCAGAGCCCGGTGATTCGACCGCGGGTTGGCGCAGTGACTTGGCAATGATCAAGACCGAGTTGCACCGTGAAACCGGTAGCGTGATAGCTGCGGGCGATTTCAATTCTGTTTGGTCACACCGGCCGTATCGAGAAATCGTGACTCGCGGGTACCACGATGTTCACATCGACCTGGGCCGTGGGTATCAAACAACCTGGCCGGTCGACAGTGGGCCGTGGGCGAAACGAGGTGGACTGATTAGAATTGATCATGTTCTGACACGTGGAGCAGTGCGCGCCACTTCAGTTGAACAAGAACCGGGACTCGGCAGCGATCATCGCGGAACCTTTGTAACAATCGCAGTTTTGTGATTCACGCGTTCCTACTCAGCTGCGCTGTGATCTTCGTTGCAGAGCTCGGCGACAAGAGTCAACTCATGGCCCTTGCCTTCGCGACCCGTTACCGAGCGCTACCCGTTCTCATTGGTATCAGTTCCGCGACTGCTTTTGTGCACGCGATTTCGGTCGGCATTGGCGCAGGTCTTGGTGCTGCGCTACCGGTTCGGCCAATGGCAATTATCGCCGGCGTCGCGTTCTTGGCGTTTGCCGTTTGGACGCTGCGTGGCGACGAACTGACCGCCAAAGAAAGGGAAAGAGCGGACAAGTCGGCTCGCAATGCCATTGTTGCGGCAAGCATTGCATTTTTTCTTGCGGAGCTCGGTGACAAAACGATGCTCGCGACGATCACACTTGCCACGCGTGAGAACTTGCTCGGCACTTGGGCAGGTTCGACAATTGGAATGGTTGTCGCGGACGCGCTTGCAATAATCGTCGGTCAACAACTCGGCAAGAGATTCCCGGAACGCGCGGTGCGAATCGGAGCGGCCACTTCGTTCGTGATTTTCGGCGCGCTGCTTATTGCAGATGGGGTACGCGGGTAATGGTAAGCGCTCGTTGTGCGGCCGCAGCTAATGCAAGCAATGAAGCGTCTTCACCGCGACGCCCCAGTAGTTGCACGCTCTGGAAATACTCAGGCCCGATTGGGATCGCGCAGCCCGGAACGCCGAGCAAGTTTGCCGAACACGTCCAAGGTATGACGGAGTCTCGAAATGGAATCGTCGTACCGTTTATTTCAACGTTGTCGGCGTCAGCAACAAACGATGGCTTGCCCGACATCGAGGGCAATAATACGGCGTCGACCTTTTCCAACGCCGCATTCCAAACAGTTCGAAGTCGATCGAATTCGATGGTCGCTTGCGCGCGATCAGCATCTGTGACCGATTCCGCATTCTCCAGACGCGCGCGCACATCACTTCCGTAAAGGTCACGCTTGTCGGGCCACGAGCCCAACGCTTTACGGTGTGACTCGAGCGCCTCGATGTCTCGAATCGTTCCGAAGACTTGTGATACTTCCATGCCGTGCGGCCACTCGACCGGCTGAAAACTGCAACCCACTTCCTCGAGCGCCGATTGCGCGTCTCGATATGCAAACCGTTGTTCATCTGTGATCAACACGCTGTGCGCCAGGCGCACTACCCCGACAACCGGAGCGACTTCGAGGATCTTGGACTCGACTACGCCGAGTGCATCGAGCACATACGCAATATCTTGCGCGGAATTCGCCAATAGGCCAACCGTGTCGAATGACGGCGCAAGCGGCAGCACGCCATCGAGCGACAAAGTTGAATGGGTCAGTTTGAAGCCGACGATGCCGCAGCAAGCAGCGGGCAGCCGCACGGAGCAAACAGTGTCGGTTCCGACCGCAAGCGGCACACAGCCAGTCGCAACAGCGACCGCTGAACCGGCACTGGAACCGCCTGCGACACGGTCGGGCTGCCACGGGTTGCATACACCACCGAGGCGTTCATGCTGTGAAGTTATTCCCCATGCAAGTTCGTGTGTGCGCGTCGTTCCAACGATCACGGCGCCGAGGTCACGAAGTTGTGCAACGACTCTTGCATCGCAATCGGCAACGACGCCTTTACGCGTCAGCGACTGCCCGGTGAAGGGCATGCCTTCGACCGCAAAGATCTCTTTGATCGCAACGGGAATACCTTCGAGCGCCCGCGGAGTTCCGCTTGCATAAGCGGCATCGGCGACCTGCGCCTGTTGCTTTGCCTTGACAAAGTCGAGCGCTGTGAATGCATTTACCGATGGGTTCACAGCATCGATTCGAGCAAACGAATCTTCAAGTATTTCGGAGGGGGTGACCTCGGCTCGCCTGAATGCGTCCAGCAGTTCCACAACGCTTCTCATCGAGCGTGATCGTAAGCGCGTTTCACGGACGAATCCTCGGCAGATAACGTTCCTGCGTGCCTGCAAAATCTGCTGAACTGACAATCGGTCGAACATTTGGCGTAACCATGGGCGACGGGGATGACTTCTTTCCTGAATTGTCCGACTTCTGCTCGAACAGGGGAATCAAGTACGGCTACATCCCGGTTTTCATCGGCGCGTTTCGCAAGGCACGTGTTGTCGGTACGTGCGACCCTTACCCTGCCGAAACACCGATGCTCGCCGCTTCGATCGATCTCGAGTTTGTAGAGACCGTCGGCGGCGGAACGCTGGCGTTCGAGGAAGAGACCCAGCGGCTGTCACCTCACGTGCACCTTTCGCTCGGCGAGCGACTTGACGGGGCGAAAGGTGTTACAACGCATTTGTTCGACGCCGAGGTTCAGTTCTTGCTGGAAATGGTCGTGGTCGAGGTCATTTCGCCGGCGTGGACCCGCCCCGTCAATCCTGACTTCCACAATCTGAAGCTACTGAGCTTCGGGTAGTGGCCTGTCAAGCCCCGATTCGTGCCTGCGGAGCCAACCTTGCGGAGTCTGCAGCAGCCCGCCCGGCTGAATAACCGGCAAAGTTCGTGCCGATACTTCGAGAAACCGCCCCGAGATACGGAAACGCAACTTCGACCGCACGGTCGACTTCCGCCTTGCGCGCGACAAACACGGGCAGTAACGACTCGCCTCGCACTTGATGTTCGTCTTGCATAGCGCTTTCTGAAGCCTCCCTGAGCCGCTCACCGATCCGAATAGCAAAGCCCTCGAGGAACGACTTTCTGAACGATCGTGTTCGAGAGCTACCGAAGGTGTCTCGGACGGAACCATGGCGGGCCAACGCCGCCGACGCCTGGACAAGGAGTGACGTAAAGAGCACGTCAACGTGTTCGATATCAACCTCGAATCCAAAGACCGTGACAATTCGCCGAGAGGTGTCCCAGATGGACCTGCACCTGTTTGCCTCCGCTATGCGGGACAAAAGCGAGGCCTTGGCGGACCAATAGGGATTCTCGATAATTATCTCGACTCTTATCGCTGATGACGACGAGCCGCTCTTGGCATCAAGCATCGCCACATCGATCGCGTAACGCGCCATGAGCTCTTGTGCCTTGGCGTTGAGACTTTCGGCTTCTTCACCGAAATTCGTTGATTCCGCCTTCGCAAGCAAGGCACGGACCTTGCGCAATACGTTGTCGTGCGCCACGCCGCTTTCGACCTCGTCACTGTCTCTATTCATTTTGTGCTCCAACTGCTTTACGACAGCGCCACACCATACTGATGGAGTGAGACAACTAAGCGGTCACAGCGACTCGGTCGCTGGGATAAATTCGAAAATTCCCGATCGGATTCAGGGCGAAGCTATCGCGACCGCTTCATTATCCAGATCGGCCGAGCGTTGAAGTTGTCCTGCACGAATCTTCTTGTACAGCACAAAGCCACTCGCGACTGCCATAACCGGGGTAGGGAGTGCAAGAAATAGCGCCCCGATCATCAGGCCGTACAAGCCCCACAAGAGAGTTGCGGCGAGTGCGAGCGCATACGAGAAGGTCGACACGCCCGAGATGTTGTGGGTTGCAGACTTCCAGGCCTGCGGCACATACATGCAGGTTGCGAGCGCAATCGACATCACCTGCAACCCGCCGTGGCCGATAATGGTGAGCACGCTCACGCATATCGCGAGTGACGCCAGGATAACTCCGACGGTTCGCACGAAGGACCTGTGGCGATGCCACTCGAGTACACACAACACGGCGGCCGATCCGATAAGGCAAATCCCGTTGTTGAGCTTCAGGGCAAAAATGTTTTCCGCGAAACCGATCGTTGTCCAAGATACGAACGAGAACGTCGCGATCATCCACGTACCTGTTGAAACACCCGAATCGTCTCGCGTGATGAGAATGCGTGCGACTTGCGGCCACGACCGGAGCAAACTGCACGCGGTGGCGAGGGCTGCGACCGCGCCCGTCACTTGTTCAATTCCTGGCGCATAAGACCGAGTTTGATCTCAGTTCGTGGAGACTTCATTGCGTAAGGGTATCTCTACTACCGTTTGTGCCTTGTGAGAATAGTGCCGAAGAATGAACCGAGTTCCGAGGCGGCAACACCACGCGACTCCCCACAAAAGACAATCCGCATCTTTTACGCGCTCACCGTTCTCGACAACTTCTGGTTCATGAACGCGGTTTGGATTTTATTCGGAACGCAATACCTCGGCGTTTCGCATCTCCAAACCGTCGTGCTCCTATCGATGCCATTTTACTTAGTGGGCGCTGCGCTTCAGGTACCGACCGGAATCTGGGCGGACCACCACGGGCGTGTGCGCGCCCATGTAGTGGGCGGACTCTGTTCTGCGTTCGGATTCGTGCCGTTTTTGATCACAAGAGAGTTCGTGATTTTGCTCATCACGATTCCGTTTCTCGGCCTCGGCCATGCACTGCGGTCGTCCAGTGTCGAAGCACTTGCAAGCAACGCTTGCGACCGCGACAAATCGTTTGACTTCCACAAGGTCACCTCACATGGTCGGGTCCTTTATTTCGCCGCGCATTCGACCGGTGCAATCGTCGGCGCCGCGCTCTACAGCACACATGCACTTTGGCTGATCGGTATCTCGATCGCTGCAATGCTCGCATCGAGTGGTGTCGCCCTTTTGCTTCGTAGCGAGCCCACTACGCAGCCATTCGGCGACGTGAGCCATTTTCGTCAGCTTCTCCGCATACTACGAGAGACAAACCTGTGGATGGTTCTCGCTGGGGTAGGTGGTCTCTTTCTCGCGATCGACACCACCTACTTCGCTTACCAACCGGTGTTTTCAAAGGCCGGCCTGTCAACCACGTCGATCGGGTGGATTTATGCCGTACTCGGAGTTGTCTCGATCTCGGGTGCATTTGCCTACCGTCACCTCGGTGCACGAATCCCGGCGAGGCAGACCGTTTCGATACTTGGTGCCGCAGTGGCCCTCACCGGAGCGGGCATGCTTGCTACAAACGTGCCTTTTCTGCTGATCATTTTTTCGTGTCCGTTGTTCTTTGCCACGGCAATGGTGATTCCGTTCGCGAACACACACGTCGTTGCGCGCACTCCGCAGCATTTGCGCGCCGCGGCGCTGTCGACTGTGACTCTTGCATGGAACGTAGCAACTCTCATCGCGTGGACCTCGGCCGCCGCGATGGTCGACAACGTTTCCCTAAAGGCACCGTTACTCGCCGGCGCGATCATCGCCGTGACGGTTGCAATCGGCGTCTGGCTGAATAAGGCTCGAAAGCCGCTCGCGCTCTAAGCCTCTGAGCTCGCAACGATCGGTGCAAGCTCAACGCCGGACCTCTTCAATTGCTTGTTGGATCGGTATGAGCGATAGAAGACGAACGCAGAGCCGGCGATCATCAAAATGTTCGGGTAGATCAACTCCCATTCGTTGACTGTGAATCCGAAAACGGCCCACGAAAAGTTCGAAGTCAAGGTAAGCGACCACGCAATCGGCGAAACGCCCGGTATGTCTCGCATGGTCACCGCCTTCCAGATCTGTGGCAGCACCATCAACATTCCCAACGCCGAGCCCTCGACTTCCACGCCGACATCACCGAAAACAATGTGGATTGCAGTACAAACGGACGCTGCGCCGACGACGACAGCAAAAATTGACACCAAGGAACGATCATGTAGCCGCGCGATGACTGTCAGAATGCTGATGCCGCCAACGAGACCCAACGAGTTGAAGACGATGGTCGGGACAAGGTGGTTGACGATACCGATGGCTACCCATGTAACACCTGAGCAAACCATGAGCCGTAGCGCGAGCAGCGAAACTCCGGTGTCGTCCTTGCGCACAACGATTCGTGCGACTTGCGGCCATGCACTGACAAGACCCGCCGCAACCGCTACCCACGCAAAGAACTGACCCACTCCGGCACTTTAGCCACTGGATACAGAAACTCAGAATTGAAAGAGGCGGAGCCTCACAAATGCAAGACCCCGCCGATTAGGTTCCATAAGGCGGGAAATTAAATGTCGTAGTTCTGATCGCGAAACGCGTGACCTGGGCTTGTCGTTCCCGGGCGGGTAGGCCTGGATGCGTTCCGAGAGAGCCACCGGCAACCGAGTCCGGCAGTGACCACGGAACTACCCGCTTGCGCTCAAGTGTTGGTGCCTTGATCGACTTCGACGCGCACACGTTGCGCGCTACGAGCCCGTCCTCGACTGCGGCACACAGAATCGACGACAAGTTTGCGAACATCACCCGACGTAAATAGGCGCACACCCGTCTTGCCGCCCGCGAAGCCACGCTTGCACGTGTGACCGTCGAATTGCTCGGAGTTCCATCTTCTCGAACGCCGGCAAGATGTGGACATCGAGACGAGACCAAACTGCTTCTCGCGTTGACTCGTCGAACGTCCGCCCTTCGAGCCAATCTCCCGCGAACGACCCCGAACGTGACCTTGCCTGCTTTGGGATCGACGTAGCTGCCTGCGCCTGAGTCAGGCCGGGTGCTGACCTTCTCTCCGATCGGGTCGATGCCCCGGCGCCCTCGCTCTAAGGGATCCTCCGACAAATAATTTGGTCGATTCGCCGGACGGATGACGCTGCGCAACTTATTTATCGAAGGATCCTAACTGACGGCCTACCAATGCGACTGGTAGGACAACTGCATGTAGTCATCCCATGCGACATCGCGACCGGGAAATACCACAGAATCGAATTTCCACACGTCTTGTAGCCACTGGTGAACGTACGTACCGAGCGTTTGGTCGAGTCCGCTTGAAACCTCGCTCGCGCGCACCCAGTAGAACACCTCGACTTCGTAGCCAACCTTGCGGGCTGGACTGAGATAGACACAGCCGAGGCATCGTGCATCGTTGATGTCGAAAACTGTGAAAGCGAACGACGACGCTGACTCGTGTTCTCGTTGGTGCCATGCAAGGTCGATCGAGTTCTCTTCAAGCGTCATTTCCGTCGTAGGCCAATTCGACTCGGGGCCGAAAATGCCCTGCAAGTGCTCGATACTCGTAGACCAAGCCTCGAAGTCAGGTTCAGCGTCAGCGGACGAGAGCGGACAAGTAAGAAATGATCGGTGAGCACCCGAGTCGGCGGCGCGAAGTCGTCCGGGGTCATAGGCTTGTGATGTGGCATGTGAATCAGCGTAATAGTGCCGACTGTGACTTCCCGAAAGCCATGAAGTCGAAATAGCTACGCTCGTGTCGTGGTAATCGAGCATCGCGATCCCGGCGACCTTGTGGGCGCATTCTCAGACGACCTCGCCATTTTCCTCGGAGGCTCGTGGCACCTCGACGCTGCGTGCGTGGACTACGAACGCGAGGCGTTATTCTCCATGAGCCCCGCCGTCATTGAGCGCGCCAAAGCACTTTGCGCCCGACGAGTGCCTTGCCTTCGCCTTCAAGACCGAGGCGGTTTGCGTGTGGGGTGGCACAACCTCGGGTGAACACAAGCGACGACAACGCCCCGCAGCGTAGTCCCAGAAAAGTCCTCCAAAGGGCGGACTTTTCCGGGTTTCTCGCGGTCAAGTGCGGTCAACGATGGTCAGGTGTTTTCCCTGGCCATAGTGGACATCTCACGCATACTCCGACGTAGGGGAAACGGCCCGATCAGATGTCGTAATACAACATGAACTCGTAGGGGTGCGGACGCAGGCGAATTGCATCGACCTCTTCGACTCGCTTGTAGCGAATCCAAGTGTCGATCAAGTCGGATGTAAAAACGCCACCTGCACGCAGATAGTCGTTGTCTGCTTCGAGTGAGTCGAGCGCTTCTTCGAGTGATGACGGAACTGTCGGAACCTTCGCGAGCTCTTCCGGAGGAAGGTCATACAGGTCTTTGTCAACCGGAGGAGGCGGCTCTATGCGATTCGCTACGCCGTCGAGGCCGGCCATCAACATTGCGGCAAAGGCGATGTACGGGTTGGCCGACGGGTCTGGACAGCGGAACTCGACGCGCTTTGCCTTTGGGCTGTGCGAATAAAGCGGGATTCGACACGACGCCGAGCGGTTGCGCTGCGAGTAAACGAGATTTACCGGAGCTTCGTAGCCGGGAACGAGCCGCTTGTATGAGTTTGTCGTCGGTGCAGCGAACGCGAGAACCGATCTTGCGTGCTTCAACAAACCGCCGATGTACCAGCGGCCCATGTCCGACAGACCCGCGTAACCAGTTTCGGAATAGAACAACGGCTGGCCACCGCGCCACAACGACTGGTGCGTATGCATACCCGAGCCATTGTCCTGGAACAGCGGCTTGGGCATGAACGTTGCCGTGTAACCACGTTTGTGTGCGACGTTTTTCACGATGTACTTGTAAAGCATGATCTTGTCAGCGGCATTCAACAGCGTGTCGTACCGCATGTCGATTTCCGCCTGGCCGGCGGTTCCGACCTCGTGGTGCTGAACTTCGATCTCGATACCGCAACGTTCCATCTCAAGCGCCATTTCCGAACGCATGTCCTGGAAGTGGTCCATTGGAGGAACCGGGAAATATCCCTCTTTGTGACGGGGCTTGTATCCGAGGTTGGGACCCTCATCGCGGTCAGAGTTCCAAATACCCTCGATCGAGTCGACCGAATAGCTGGCGCTGTGCGAATCCTGCTTGAAACGGACGTCGTCGAAGATGAAGAACTCGGCCTCAGGGCCGAAGTAGGCCGTGTCGGCGATGCCGGTCTCTTTCAGGTAATTCTCGGCCTTCTGCGCGATGTAGCGCGGGTCGCGCGAATACGACTCGCCCGTGATCGGGTCACGCACGAAACAGTTCATGTTGAGAGTTGCGTGCTCACGGAATGGATCTTTGACGGCCGTGGTCGAGTCAGGCACGAGAATCATGTCGGACTCTTGGATCTCCTGAAATCCGCGAATCGATGAGCCGTCGAAGCCAAAACCTTCGGCGAATGCCGCCTCGGTCAACTGATGGGCCGGCACTGAGAAGTGTTGCATAAGGCCTGGTAAGTCACAGAAGCGGAGGTCGACCATCTCGACGCCCTCGCCTCGGACCATTCCCAGTACTTCCTCGGGTGTCAACTGCTCCAACTCGGTCTCCCTTTGGCTCGCCGTTACTTATTTGCTGATACTTATTTTGCGGATACTGGTGCCGCGACAGACCGTTAATCGGCCAGACTTATTCAGCACCCTTGTCGGTTCTCGGTCCCTGGTCAATGACCCTCTGTGAACAGTGTGTAAAACGGCGCCTTTGTACGAGAGATTGTGTGTACGGGAGCTTGTCTGTACGGGAGATTGCCTGCACGAGAGCCCTCGGGCGGGCAGACTTCCAACACCAGAGCAGGCCCGTTCGACAAGGAGAACCGTGGAGAGACCTCAGGACTATGTGCTCAGAACCGTCGAGGAGCGCGGCGTGCGCTTCATTC
>JBBSGY010000009.1:0-15909 GCA_038253645.1 Acidimicrobiales bacterium | reverse complement strand
GCGATCCGCAACCCGATCACATGTCTCATTACCGGCCGGTCGACGACGACAATGGGGGAGTGCACCTGTATTCGGGCATTCCGAATCGCGCGTTCTATCTTGCGGCGGTAGGAATTGGCGGTAAGACATCGGAAGGCGCAGGTCGTATTTGGTACGACGCGATGCGCAGCCCGAAACTGTCGGTAGATGCGACGTTCGCCGACTTTGCACAAGTCACGGTCGCCGAAGCGAAAGTGCACGCAGACGTGGTGCGAAAATCCTGGCAAACGGTGGGTGTGCTCTAGCGCGACTGGGTAACGCCGGTCGATGTAACTGTGCGGGAGCCGTTCGATAACGGCCTTCCGGTCACTTGTGAACCAGCTTTGGCAATGTCGCTTCGGGAATCACAACGAATGGCGAACCGGTTGTACTCCGGAGAGTGAATGCAGCCCTCGCGACAGTTGATCTATTGGCAACGGCTTTCAGAACGCCTGGCTGAACACCCCGTCGCCATTGCGGATGGCGGCTCTGATCGCTTCGGAAAATGCCTCGGTGAAGCCGCTTCCGAACTCTTCTTTGTCCAACACGTCGCTTGCCCCTGCCTTAAGCGCGTCGCTAATCCGAATTTCTGGAATCCATGACGTCAAAAGCAATACGAGGACATCACCCCCAAAAGTACGAGCAAACATGAATCCGGCGTCGTCGCCGGAGGTTCCCTTGTCGGTCGAGGGGAGCGCGATGTCGGCGATTACTAGGTTGGCTTGTGGTGGGCCTAAGAACTGCTCGCGGGCGTCGAATGCGTTTCGTGCGAACCGAATGTCATATCCAGCCGTCTTCAGTGGGGCGCCAATTGGTGTGGCCGAAAGCTCGATTTTCGGTGGCGATGACGACGGCCGGCGCGGGTAACACGGTTGCTCCAGAAAGTGAAAGGCTTCAGTCAAAAGTAACGGTGGGCCGTCGAGAGTCCAATTCTTTGAGCCATTGGTGCGTTCGTGCTATCTGGCAGCTGTAGAAACCCTGCTTACCCGAGGGCTCAACTGCATTTGCTCTCCGGCCACTTCTGAAAACCAGCATCGCTAGACTTCGAGATCGAAGCACCGCTATTGACGACTGCTTGCAGCCGATAAGTGCAGCTCTCGCGACAGAAGATTCCTCGGTGATCGCCTCGAGAACGCTCGTTGAGAAAACTCCGGAACCCCGGTCGATGGCGGATCTAATCGCGAACGCGAAAGGCCGTCTTGACTTGCAAGGGCTTGTTGATCCAACACACCGCTCGCTTTAGCCAGGAGCGCTTTGCGCACCACGTCCAGGGAACGGTCGGCAAGGTTGCTCCATTGGTGGATACTGTTCCACCAAGGTAACGGTGGGCCGTTGGGAGTCCAATTCTTCCTGCCAAAGGCGCGAGAATGTGGCGTGGTTGAGGTAAGCGTCACGCGCACGGGCGGTATAGCGGGAATGCATCGCAAGCAAACCGTGCGGTTGGAAAATCTCGCGCCCGAGGAAGCCGAACGACTTGCTGCGTTGGTGCAGCAGGCTTGGCGCGCGGATAGCTCGACACCGGCGAGGGATGCGTTTGTGTATCGCATCGAGGTGGACGGCGAGTCGTGGACCGTGAGCGAGCCCGACCTCGACGAAGCAACGCGCGAGTTGATCGAGTTTGTCTCCTCTCACTGAGCGCCGGCTGCCTGATGAAACTGAACGGTGGCCTCGCTACTAGCCTTGGCCGCGTGACCGAGATTCTCCTGATGTGTACGGCCAACCGATGCCGTTCGCCGATGGCTGAGGCCCTGTTGCAGTCTGCATTGGGCGACACTGCGAATGTCAGCTCAGTGGGCATCATGGAAGGTGGAGTGCGGGCGACGGAAAATGCTGTTGCGGTAATTGCGGCGCGCGGGCTCGACATCAGTGAACATCGCAGTCGTCAGCTGACCCGCGAGATTGTCGACGATAGCGACCTCGTCTTGTGCATGGAGCGGATGCATGTGCGTGAGGTGGCCGTTACCAGCCCGGCAGCATTGCCGAAGACGTTTACGCTTAAGGAGTTCTTGCACCGTGGGGACGAGGCGCCGTTGAAGCCGGGGCAAGACTTTGCCGAGTGGGTGCGGTTGCTCAGCTTCGGCCGCGAAGCTTCGGCGTTCCTCAAACCTTCGAGTGAAGACGACATCGACGACCCGATCGGCCGCCCGCGTGATGTCTACGAAGCGAAGGCCGCCGAGCTGGCCGGTTACGCGGCCAGAGTTGCGGCGTTGTTGGCGTTGCCGGCGGCGGGCCGCTGACCCCCCGGTTGTGTGCACGTGGATCATTTGCGGGCACATGAGTGCACACAACACGACTCGGTAGCCCCCGTTGGGTGCGCTTGGCTCCGCTCGGGGGACCTGATTGCACACAACAACAGCGTGCGTGCTCAGTCACAGGCATTACGGGCGAATTCGACCGGCAGATGTCGTTGGACGTGCGCCCGATGCGCGGTATGTTGAACGCCTTCCTTGAGGGGGGCGGTCATGGGCAAGAAGTCAGTCAAACCAAGCCTTTTCGTTGATTCAAAGGTCGACGCCGGCGAAAGTTGGTTCGCTGCAGCGATGATGATGCGGATGGCGAACGACGGTATTGACACGACCAACGAGAGTGAGGTTCTTCGCTATCTCGAGTCGTTCGATCCCGTTTCGGTTGTCGACGCTGTCGAGGAAATCGAAGTTCTTGCATCAGACATGGATCCGGCGTTTCCGCCGATTGCCCGTCCGGTCCAATCGTCGGTCGAATCGTCGGCGAGCCGGTCGCCGCTGCTTACCGGTTTTGTAGCTCTTGCGAAGCAGCTCGGAACCAACGGCGGCCGGGCCGTTGGCGAAGGTCGAATCGATGATGACCAACTGCAGGAATACTTTGGCTCAGCGGCAGCGCCGGATCCGCGCCGGAAATGCGTCGTTCTCGAACAGCTCTGGGACTTGGCCGTTGAAACCGGTGTGGTGAGAGTCTTTCATGATCGGTTTGTGGCAGAGAAAAAGTGGACCAATACAGACTTTTTCGACGCCGGACAGGAGTTGACACTCATAGTGCAGTTTCTTGCCGACAACGGACCGTATATCTCCGATGCAGACGAATCTGAAAACGGCCTTCAAGAGGATGAACTTCAAGAGGAAGTCAATGACAATGTCGTTGACGTCTTGGGTTATGTGTATTTGATGGCGGCCCAGGCCGATTGTGCGGCCGAGGTCGACGGTGGCGTTGCCATTGACGAGATCGTCGAGTCCGCACTCGAGCCAAATCGTAGTGATCGTGCGATGACAGAGGCTGTCGTCGATGATCTCGTTCGCATCTTCTGTTTGGCCGGCGTCCTTGAGCGACCATCAATCGAGACTGTTCGCCTCACGCCGGCAGGTCGTTACTCGGTGCGCGAGATGTTGCTCATTGCCGGCTTCGACGTGCCGTTCATCGGAGAGCTTGCAGATGTGGACGCCGAAACGATGTTGCAATTACTCAGTCAGACCCCATGGCCGGTCGATGCCGAGATCGGCGCATGGGTAAAGCGGCGGCCACTGGAGACAGCCCTCCTCGAGTTGCTGGATGCGATCGCGAATACGAGCGACTCGTTGGTACGCGTCGGCGGTTTTGTTGCGCTGGACGCGTTCGAGGCTGACGTTGTGCGCACACAGTTGCAGTCACTGCTCACGACGCCGGCTCGGGTGTATGCGCTGATGTGGCTCGATGAGCACAATCTCGATGAGCACAATCTCGATGAGCACAACGACGCAGAATTCAACCTTGACGAGCTTACGATCGATGATTTGGAAACGGCAACCGCCGACCAGCTGGTTCTGGCATTGCACAGCGGGGGCAGAGTGGGAGTTCTCGAAACGCTGAAAGATTTCGATAAGTCAGCGCCTGGGATGAACCGGAGTCAACTGGTGGGAATTCTCGAAGATGCGGACGATCATCGTGCTGCTGAAGTAATCGAAATCGTCAATGAACTACCCGCAGGCAAACCCGTCGCGAAGGCTGCCCGTCGAATCCTCGCTCGCCTGTAGTGTCGGTCATCGCGGTATGAGTAATTTTGACGGTCTCGAGCTGACCACCCTCAGAGACGCCCTCGAGCGGACGATGAACGGCGACGATCTCAAGAACCTGGCGGATGTAGCGGGCGTCAAGCGCAAGCCTTCGCGCAAAGCCGAGGTTGCGGATGCGATTGTCGACTTGTTGGATGGCGGTGGTCTCGACACCGCGTGGGCGCGCCTTGATGACATCCAAAAAGCGGCTGTTGCCGAGGTCGTGCACTCGGGCTCCTCACGATTCCGACCGGATCGCTTTTCGGCGAAGTACGGCGCGGAGCCGGCGTGGGACACCGGTACTCGGGCTCGATATGGCTACTCGAGCCGTGGTGCTCCGAGCCTGCTGTGTCTGTTCTTCTATAGCAATTCCAGAGTTTGGGTGATGCCGGACGACCTGAAGAAACGCCTGAAAGAGTTCGTGCCGAAGCCGCGGTCAACGACAATCGAAACCTTTGACGAGCTTCCACTCACGTTTCGCCGTGGCTCGGAGCAGATCGATATCGACATACGGGCGACCGAGCGCGCCGCGCAGCGAGAGATTCTGGCAATTTTGCGGTTGGTCGACGCGGGCAAGGTCGCCGTGAGCGATAAGACCCACAAGCCTACGGGCTCGACGATCAAGGCCATCTCGGCTGTGCTCGTCAAGGGCGATTTCTATTCCGAGGCGCCACAAGCGGGAGAGGGCGTTGAAACTGATGAGCAGGCCGGACCGATCAAGGCATTTGCGTGGCCGGTGATCATCCAGGCAGGTGGGCTTGCCAGACTCGACGGCAAGAGGCTCACACTCACGAAAGCAGGGCGAGGTGCGCTGGGCAAACCCCCGAACGAGACAATCAAGGCGTTGTGGGCGAAGTGGGAGTCGACGACGTTGCTTGATGAGCTGTCGCGCATCGACTGCATCAAGGGCCAGACCGGCAAGGGCCGCCGGGGTTTGGTCGCTTTGCCCTCACGGCGCGAGTCGATTACCGAGACACTGAGCGACTGTCCGTCGGGTCGTTGGTTCAGCGCGGACGCGTTTATCCGTTTCATACGCGCAAGTGGTCGCTCTACGAGCGTAACCCGTGATGCTTGGGCACTTTATGTGGGTGATGCGAACTACGGATCGCTGGGTTATGACCTCAACATTCGTCAAGCGGAGGATCGTTACGTTCTTGCCGTTCTCTTCGAGTACGCGGCGACCCTGGGTTTGGTCGACATTGCCGTCGTTCCCCCGGCTCATGCCCGCCGTGACGACAATTATCTGTGGGGCTTTGACAGCCATGTCTTCTTCAGTCGTTATGACGGACTGCTCTATGTGCGGGTCACAGCGCTCGGGGCGTACTGCCTCGGCACCGCGCTCGACTATCTGCCGCCAGACAGCCAGATGTTCGCGGGGCCGGCGGCGTTTTCGGTATTGCCGAATCTCGAGATTGCAGCAATCGCCGAGGAACTCGGCAGTGATGATCAGCTGGCGCTCGAAGCATATGCAACAAAGGTTTCTGATCGTGTATGGCGTCTCGATGCGGATCGCTTGCTAGGGGTTGTCGAACAAGGTGGCTCGGTGGGTGAGGTCCGAGATTTCTTACAGACTCGCAACGCCGAACCATTGCCTGAGACCGTGACCCACTTCCTCGACGATGTGGAAGTCCGTTGCCGGAAGTTCCGGCTCGCCGGCGCTGCCGAGCTCATCGAGTGCGCGGACTCTGTCATGGCGACGTTGGTTGCCAATGACTCCAATACCCGCGCGCACTGCATGGTCGCAGGCGAAAACTATCTTGTCGTTCCTCGATCGTCTGAGTCTGCGTTTCGTCGAGGTCTTCGCAAATCCGGCTACATGCTTGCTACCTGAGGACGCGTTGAGCAACCAAAGACCGCGCGCGGATTGCCCGATTCCGCCGCTCTGAACGATGTCCCCGCTCCAACGCCGCTTCATCGTTCGGGCCGCTCGGGCCACACGTGCTGAGCTGCGTCGACGATGTTGTACGTATATCCCTGTTCGGTGAGGAAGCGTTGGCGGTTGGCGGCGAACTGTTGATCCACTGTCTCTCGTGTGACAACGCTGTAGAAGTGGGCTTGACCTCCATCAGACTTCGGCCGTAAGACGCGGCCCAACCGTTGGGCCTCTTCCTGGCGACTACCGAATGCGCCGGAGAGCTGAATCGCAACATTTGCATCGGGAAGGTCGATGGAGAAGTTCGCGACTTTGCTGACTACGAGTAGAGGAATCTCGCCGGTGCGAAATGCACCGAATCGCTGCTCGCGTACGCGCTCGGATGTCTGTCCGGTAACCAGCGGAGCGTCGAGACGTTTCGCGATCTCCTTCAGTTGATCGATGTATTGACCGATCACCAGCACGCTGTCATCACGATGATGTTTCACCAAGTCATCGAGCACGTCCAACTTGGCTTTCGATGTCGCTGCAATGCGGTAGCGATCGCGCGCGGCCGCGGTGGCATAGGGGATTCGTTCGGGCTCGGGTAGGTGCACGCGCACTTCGGTACACGTGGCGGGGGCTATCCAACCTTGTGATTCGAGCTCTCGCCATGGTGCGTCGAAACGCTTCGGTCCAATGAGTGAGAACACATCGGGTTCCTTGCCGTCTTCACGCACCAACGTTGCTGTGAGTCCAAGACGTCTGATGGCCTGTATCTCGGCCGTAATTCGGAATACCGGAGCCGGCAGCAGGTGCACTTCGTCGTAGATGATTGTTCCCCAGTTGTGGTCCCGAAAGACCCTCAAGTGCGGGTATTGGATTTCGAGCGGATCATTTTCGCTGGTCTTGGGGTTGCGCCAGGTGAGAATTTGATACGTGGCAACGGTGAACGGCCGGATGTCTTTGTGTTCGCTCGAGTATTCGCCGAGAAGTTCGGGATCGATGTCGCTCTTGTCGACAAGTTCCGACTTCCATTGACGAGCCGCGAGCATGTTGGTCGCGATGACAAGTGTGTGGCTTTGCGCGCGCGACGCAGCAGCGAGACCGATGACGGTTTTTCCTGCACCACACGGCAACACCAGTACGCCGTTGCCACCCGCCGCCGAGCCGTCTGCCCACCACGCAGCGACGGCGTCGTTCTGATAAGTGCGCATCCGGGCAGTCATTGCAAACTCGAGTGCGTCACTGTTCTGATAGCCGGCAACGTCTGAAGCCGGCCAACCGGCGTGGATCAACGCCTGCTTCAAGAGTCCACGGATTCCCATCGGCACCGCGTAAGAGTGCTCGTCGAGACGTTTGCCCAACAATGTGCTTACGTTCTTGTCGGCCGACACTTCGGCGAGGACGGCGACATCTGTCGTCGTCAACCGAAGCGTCGCGCTGGTCCCGACGATCTCGAGCCTGCCGTAGCGTGCCATCTGGTCTTGCGCGTCAACCAGAATTGACTGCGGCACGTCATATTTTGCAAACGTCGTCAGCGTGTCAGCGACGGTTTGCGGAGAGAGTCCAGCCGAGGCTGCGTTCCACAACGAAAGCGCTGTGATCCGGTACGTGTGCACATGTTCCGGCGACTTTTCGAGTTCGGCGAAACGACTGAGCGCGATGCGGGCATCGTCAGCTTTGGGACTGGCAACCTCGAGTAATACGGAGTAGTCGGATTGGACAATGAGTGGATTGAGCGGGTCAGGCATCTATCGCCCAATCTCGGGTGAGGCGCCGTATTGACGGCGCCAGCTCTTTCATTGGTTTTGGTTTGCGCTTTCGAAGCGTGCCGACTTTGTGGACCAGAGTTGATTTGTCGAGCACGAGCGGCTCGTCCAAGTTGAAGTCGACATGAATCTCACTGTCGTTCGACGCTTTATCTGAGCCCTTGGTGTTCGGTTCTGTAGTCGGGGCCGCGGACGGCAGATGGAGGCCCTTCTTGGCCAACTCACCTGTCATTTTGTCGAAATCGAGTTCGGAAATAGCAACATTCGAGGCAATCGAGCGAAGTTTCGCCGCTTTTACCGCCAGCAGTCGTGTCATTAAACCGGCGTCTTCGCAGAGTACGTATGAGGCAGCGAAACCGGCTTGCATGCTGAGCATTCGTCGTTCGGCATCGGTGACGATGTACGCGACATTTTGCGGAATCTCTGTCGTCGAGTGTTCGCGCAGGAAGTCAACAATGGTCGAGGCAGCCGTTCCGTTTGCCACCTGTTTGTCGATCAAACGATCTGACAACCTGTAGATCAACGCTCCGGACTTCGACTCTCTTGCGGCGAACCTTTCGAGTTCGAGCGCTACATCAGCATCGAGGTCAGGTGGCGCGATGATGGTCTGGTCGCCTTGAATCAAGAACGTTTTCGATCCGTTCAGTTCCGGACGGGTTCCCCCGACAACAGCACGACCGAGTGTCGAAAGGGCGATGGGTTCTGTCTTCTCGACGATGCCGAGTATGCCCATGACATCGATCATTGCCTTAAGTAAACCTGGAGACACCAGCGTCGGATACGTGAATAGCATCCAAGAGATCAACTGGCCTCGGTCGAATCCGTAACCCGGTTCCGCTGATGCGAGCCGGCCGATCAGCGATTGGCGCAGGACGCGGGCGTTAGCGCTATGGGGTTGTGAATTGTCGACGCGCTCGGGAATGCCGCCGGACTCGCGTGCGTAGTGGCTGAACGTCCACCCGCGCGCCAGGGCCGCCCACCGCTCGAACGCGTCGAGCTTTCGCCAGTGACCGGCGCGAGGGCTGAGTTGCCATGCGGTCTTGATCTTTTGATTGCGACCCCGGCCCGTGCGTTCGACTACGGCGATCTGTATGAACTGCATGTCTACCGCGAGGCACGCAAGTACACCCGCTGCTTCTGTCGGGATGTCGAGCTGCTTTGCCGCGTCGCGAATGGTCTTCACACCGAGTGAGCCATCGTTGAGCCCCGGCGGGCTTTTCTCAGCCCATAGTTCGAGCAAGTGGCGCATCTGGCGTTCTGCCTCGGGGACCTCGACAGGCCCTGGCACTGCCGGAAGGGGACTCGGGTCCGCGACGGTGAGATCCACAGGTCGGGTGAGCCGGTTGCCCAGGGCGATCATCGCCTCGAGCCACATCCAGCATGTCTGCGCATAGTCGTCGAAGCCGACGATGCCTGAGCTGACAAGTTCGTCGAGCATTTTGTGGCCTGCGTGGCGCGCCTGACCTTGGTAATAAAACTCGCCAAGTTCGGAGAGGTAATGCAGCTGACCGTCTTCGAGCACGGCAAGTGCACTGGCGGCAGGCTTTGAGAGTCCCTCTTTTTGTCGCTCGACAAATGCCTTGCTCTGCAAACAGGTGATGACCTGTTCGAGTAGGTCCTGCTGTTTGGCGTTCCTGTCGCATGGAACGCCGGCCAGCTGTAACGTTGCCAGGAGTTCGATTTTTGTGGAGCCGGTCAGCGCGTTTCCTGCACTCCGATTCCCGACGTGGAGAGACTTGAGAACCGCGGGTCGCAATTCCAAGAGCGTTTTTGGGCCTGCTGATTTTGATGCCTTTTCTGACTTTGACGGAAGGGCAAAAACGATGTCGAGCAGGCCTGAGGTAAAAGCGCGAAGTGCGGTTTCGTCGCATCCCGACTCTGTTTGTGCTGTTGCGACGTCAAGTTTGCCGCCATACGAAAGTGCCAGCATCAACAGGTTTCGTTGGAGCGCGTTGAGCCCATCGCAAGCAACGTTTATACCTTCTTCGGACGTAAGAAAGAGCGCAATGTCCTGCAATGTCGAAGACGACTTGATGCCCATCACCTGTAACCAATCAAAACGCGGAGTATCCGATTCGAAGTACGGTGGCAATACGCGTGCCCCGACAGCCGGAATGGCCGCGAGCACGCCGCCGAGTTGTTCGGTGTCGAGATCGTTCAAGCGTTTTAGTAGTAAGTCAGCATCATTTGAGAGCGACATAAGCAACGAGGAAGGCTACAGCTCCTACGCTGCCATCTGAACAACGGCTCCAGACTGAGAATACGGAAGGGTCGACGGCCTACCCGTCCGTGGTCGGACAGAAGCTGCAAACCTGATGCTCATGCCGCTCCCTCGGCGAGGGACTGTTCGAGCTTCGGTATTCATGCGGGGGAGTGGCTCGGCGGATCACGTACTGGTTCGACCTAGCGCAGTTCGTTTATGACCTTCGTGAGTCAGCCGGCATCACACAGAAAGAGTTGGCATCGAGGATTTGGTACAACTCAATCTGCAATTGCACGTCTCGAAGGTGGTGGTGCCAACCCAAGTGCAGAGCTGTTGCAGCGGCTTGGTACGGCATTGAACGTGCGTCTGATCTTGACGGTCGGGGGTGTCAAGAACTCAGTTTCGCCCCCTGTGATAATCAGCAACAGTGGTCCAAGCGCTCAGGCTTCCTGATCGTTTGAGCAAGTTCAAAGCATGAATCGCCGGCCGACAACGGCGCGCGCGTAAGGTTCAAGGCCCTTCGCCGACACGATATTTTGTAAGATTTTCTTTACAACATATCCCACTAAGTTGTAAAGTGTCGCTGATGTTAATCGAGCGAACTATCCGAGATCGGCTCCTCGAGTTGCTGCGGGGCAACAAGGTCGTGCTCCTTCTGGGGCCTCGCCAGGTTGGGAAGACCACCTTGGTAGAGCCATTGATTCGGGATCGCAACGGCCTGCTTCTCAACTGCGACATCTCGGTTGATAGAGCAAGACTGCTTGCCGCCGCCTCATTGTCGCCAAATGAAGCCTTGCAGTTTTTGGGAAACCCGTCTGTGCTGGCGATTGACGAGGCACAGAATGTTCCGGAGGTTGGTCGGATTGTCAAAGGTTGGTACGACTCGCGAGTCGCCACAAAGATCATCTTGCTTGGATCTTCGAGTCTCGACTTATTGGACCGAACGACTGAACCTCTCACCGGTCGAAACGAAAAGCTCTTTCTACCGCCGCTGACATTTAACGAAGTGCTCTCAACGCAGTCATGGTTCGCATCACAACTAAGTAGCGCGCGGCTGCATAAACAATTCGGTGAGCAACTTCACACTTTGATATTGCGCCAGATGGTTTTTGGCAGCTATCCCGAAGCCACGTCAACCGATGACAAAGAGCGCTACTTGCTTAACTTGAGCGCGGATTACTTGTTGCGGGACGTGTTGCAAAACGGATTGGTCAGGTCGCCCAAGACAATTCGCGACCTCCTGACAATGTTGGCGCATCAAGCAGGCTCTGAGGTCTCCGTCAACGAACTCTCGAACCAGCTGAACATCGCACGGCAGACAGTCGAGAGCTATCTCGATCTGCTCGAGCGTTCTTATGTAATTTTCCGGCTCCGCGCATTCAGTACTAACCAGCGCAAGGAAATCAGCAAGAGCACAAAGATCTTCTTTTGGGATACCGGCATAAGAAACGCATTGCTAAAAGAGTTTTCGACATCAGAACAACGCAGCGACATTGGATCATTGTTCGAAAACTGGGTCGTTGCGGAGGTCGCAAAAGCCAACGCTTTAAACGGCGACCGAAACTCTCTCTACTTCTGGCGACGAACCGAAGGCCCGGAAGTTGATTTGGTGATTAAAGGCACAGATCGTTTCGAGGCTTACGAGATCAAGTGGTCGAATGCTCGTAACACGACTGGATCAAAGAGCTTTTCGCACACGTACGACATTCCAGTCGAAGTCATCACGAAGGACGGCGTGCTGAACCTCGTTGGATGAGTTTGAGCTGCGTGAGGACGCCCTGCTTTCATCGCTCGGAGTCACCTGCGGCTGGCAGTTGGTAATGGGATTGATTGCCTCAGGATAATCACCGCTTCCGATTTCGCCCATCCGTTGCAACGGAACAAAGGCGGCGATTACACATGCACCAGCGAACGCAAGCAACCATCCACAGACCGACGAGTCCACCATTGAGACGAGTCCACCATTGAACGGTGTCCTAAAGAACTCGAACTGGATCGACCCTGTCACGGCGGCGAATACAATCCTCGAAGCAGCTGTGCTTGCCACCTCATACGCCGCCGTTTTCCGTGGACGAAGTCCCTTCCCTTGCCGGCCAATACCCGAGCGAGCTTGCAGATGGTGTTTGGCGTGATCACCGCGAGGGTAGACCACCGCGAGGTTGTGCTCTCGGGTAGGCCCGTTCAAGTCACCTCAACACTTGGCGCGGCGAATTGGGCGTTGTAGAGAGTGAAGTATGCGCCGCGTTTGGTAAGCAACGCAGTGTGCGTGCCCTGCTCGACGATGCGTCCTGCGTCCATCACGAGAATCAGATCAGCGTCGCGAATCGTCGACAGGCGGTGCGCAATGACGAAGCTCGTACGTTCCGAACGTAGAGCAGCCATTGCATGTTGCACCATCACCTCTGTGCGGGTGTCGACAGACGACGTGGCCTCGTCGAGGATCAGCAAGGCGGGATCGACCAGAAAGGCGCGGGCGATCGTGAGCAACTGCTTCTCGCCGGCGCTGATGTTGGTGCCCTCGTCGTCGATGACGGTGTCGTATCCGTCGGGGAGAACGCGCACGAAGCGATCGACGAATGCCGCCTTCGCCGCGGCGACGATGTCTTCATCGGTCGCGTCAGGATTGCCGTAGGCGATGTTGTCGCGGATGGTTCCTCCGAAGAGCCAAGCGTCTTGGAGCACCATGCCGATCTTCGAACGCAGTTGCTGTCGCGACAGCGTGGCCACATCGACGCTATCGAGCGTCACGCGGCCCTTGTCGACTTCGTAGAAGCGCATGATCAGGTTGACGAGCGTGGTCTTGCCGGCGCCAGTGGGGCCGACGATGGCAATGGTCTGGCCCGGTTCTGCAACGAACGACAGGTCTTCGATGAGAGGAGAGTCGGGGTGGTACGAGAAGCTGACACATTCGAAAGTGACGCGCCCGCTGGTCGCCCGGCTCGTCGGTGTGACTTCGGGCTCGGTGCTGAGCTCGGGTCCGTCGAGCAACTCGAATACCCGCTCGGCGGACGCAACACCTGATTGCAAGAGGTTGGCCATCGAGGCCAGTTGCGTGAGCGGCTGCGTGAACTGCCGCGAGTACTGAATAACGGCTTGCACCGAACCCACCGTCATCGCCCCCGACGCAACCCGCAGGCCTCCGACCACGGCAAGCAGCACGTAGTTCAGGTTTCCGATGAAGAACATCGCCGGCATGATGATGGCGGAGATGAACTGTGCTTCGAAGCTCGCATCGTGAAGCTCGTCGTTCTTGGTCTGGAACGTCCGGCCGACCTCGCGCCGGCGTCCGAACACCTTCACGAGGGAATGACCCGAGAAGGCCTCCTCTATATGGCCGTTGAGCTCACCGGTGCTCTTCCATTGGGTTGCGAAAAGTTTCTGACTCCGCTTCGCGATCACCATTGTGACGGCGAGCGACAGCGGCACACTGATCAGCCCGACGATTGCGAGCACCGGTGAGATAAAGAACATCATTGCGAGCACACCGACGACCGTGAGCAGAGAGGTGATCGATTGGCTCAACGTCTGCTGAAGGCTTTGGGAGATGTTGTCGATGTCGTTCGTGACACGGCTCAACACTTCGCCCCGGGTGCGCGAATCGAAGTAACTCAAGGGCAGACGGTTGAGCTTGTCTTCTACGTCGGAGCGCAGCTTGAACACCGTCCGCTGCACTACGCCGTTCAGTAGAAGACCTTGCAGAAGGCCGAACAGCGATCCGCCGATGGCAAGCATGATCGCGACCAGCAAGGTTGCTCGCAGCGCGGTGGAGTCGATACCGGCGCCGGGGGTGAAATGCACACGGCTCAAGGTGTCGGCGAGCGTGTTGTCTCCCGAGGCGCGAAGCCGATCGATCACCTGGGTCTTGGTCTCCGCGCCGGTGAAACGGCCGCCGATGAAACCACTGAAGATGAGGTCGGTGGCGTGCCCGAGCACCTTTGGTACAAGAACGTTCAGGGTGACGCCTACAACTGCGAGGGCGAACACGCCGACTATGCGCGTGCGTTCGGGCAGGAGCCGCCTGAGCAAACGGCTGCCTGAGGCCGAGAAGTCGCCGGCTTTCTCGGGCGGCATGCCCATTCCGCCCATCGGACCGCGTCCGAAGAGGCCGCCGGCCGGGCGTTGCGGCGGTGCCGCGACGGATTCGGCGGGTCGTTGTTGCTGACTGCTCACGCGGCCTCTTCCGCAGTGAGCTGTGACTCGACGATCTCTCTGTATGTCTCACACGTCGTCATCAGCTCGGCGTGGGTGCCGGCACCGCATACCGTTCCGTCGTCGATGACGATTATCCGGTCGGCGTGCTTGATCGTTGACACACGTTGGGCCACGATGATGAGAGCGGCGTTGGTGACATGGGTAGCGAGGGCGGCGCGCAACCGGGCGTCGGTCGCCATGTCGAGTGCGGAGAACGAGTCGTCGAAGAGGTAGATGTCCGGTGTGTGTACCAGCGCGCGGGCGATTGCGAGGCGCTGACGTTGCCCGCCCGAGACGGTCGTGCCGCCCTGCGATACGGCCGAGTCGATACCTTGGGGCATCGCTCGAACAAAGTCTTCGGCTTGTGCAATTCTCAGCGCGGCCCAGAGCTCCTCGTCGGTGGCATCGGGTTTCCCGTACCTGAGGTTGGTTGCGATCGTGCCCGAGAACAGGTAAGGCTGTTGGGGAACAAGGCCGATCGTTCGTGCCAAGATCTCCGCCGAAAGCTCGCGGACGTCGACCCCACCGATCGACACCGAGCCCGAGGTGACGTCCATCAATCGCGGAACGAGATTGACCAGGGTGGTCTTACCCGATCCGGTGCTACCGACGATCGCCGTCGTCTGTCCCGGCTCGACCGACAACGAGATGTGTCGAAGCACGGGGTCGGCGGCTCCGGGGTAGTGGAACCCGACGTCGTGCAGCTCCAAAGTGATGTTGCGGTCGATCTCGGTGACGGGGTGGGCCGGTAACACCACCGACGAATCGGTGTCGAGCACTTCGACGATGCGATCGGCGCACACCGCAGCGCGGGGGATCATGGTCGCGACGAACGTCGCCATCATCACCGACATCAGAATCTGCATCAGGTAGGTGAGAAAGGCAATCAGCCCGCCGACTTGCAGGCTTGCGTTGCTTACCTGACTTGCGCCGAACCAGAGGACCGCCACGCTCGATGCGTTGAACACGAAGAAGATGATCGGGAACATCATTGCCTGAAGTCGTCCGACCCGCAGCGCGACATTGGTGAGGTCGGTATTGGCTCCGGCGAAACGTCGGGGCTCGTGCTGTTCGCGCACGAACGCGCGCACGACGCGCATGCCCGCGAGTTGCTCACGCAGAACACGGTTGACGTTGTCGATCCTGGTTTGCATGGCGCGAAAGTTCGGAACCAGCCGGACGATGATCAGCCCGAGGGACCCGACCATAACGGGAACACACGCGAGGACTAGCCACGAGAGATGCGCGTCTTCGCGAACGGCCATCACCACACCGCCGACTACCGTGATGGGCACAGATATGAGCATGTTCATTGTCATCAACGTCAACATCTGCACCTGCTGAACGTCATTGGTGGTGCGTGTGATCAGCGTCGGCGCTCCGAAGTTGCCGACCTCGCGTGCAGAGAACATGCCGACGCGGTGGAAGATCGCCGCCCGAAGGTCTCGCCCAAAACCCGCCGCGACTCTCGCTCCGAAGTAGACGGCGCCGATGGTGGCGACGATCTGGAGGGCGGCGAGCCCGAGCATGACGACACCGGTGGTCCAGATGTAGTGGCTGTCTCCTCTCGCCACGCCGCGGTCGATGATGTCCGCGTTGAGCTTCGGGAGATAGAGGTTGGCGAGAGTCTGCACGGTCTGGAGCGCCGCCACGCCCATGAGAAAGGGTCCGAAAGGACGCAGGTGCGTACGAAAAAGTCGTATCAGCAAGGCAGTCTTCTTCCGGCGGGGACAATACCAGGAACTTAGAGTCGAGTGACGATAACGACGATATTTGGGGGTGCCATCCGCAGGCGCTTGTCGGTAGGTTTCTTTGATGGGAACGGCGTGCGGTTTGTGCGCCGAACGACACGAGGGTTCGACCGAAATCGCT
>JBBSGY010000008.1:0-16093 GCA_038253645.1 Acidimicrobiales bacterium | reverse complement strand
TCACCTCGACCTTGCTTACGACTACGTCGGAGAGGCAGCTTTTATCGACTTGCATGACTTGGCGGGCAACACCCGCGACGGTTTGCACATGGCGTCTCTCGCCGGCACCTGGCTCGCAGTCGTCGAAGGTCTAGCCGTGATGCGCAAGCACAATGGCTCCCTATCGTTTGCTCCGCGATTACCTTCAGGCATCACGCGAATTGCGTTCTGTATTGGAGTGCGTGGATGCCGGTTTCGCGTCGAGGTCTCGTGTGACGAAACCAAATACATGTTGCAAGATGGTGACCCGATCGAATTGTTGCACTACGACAAGCCATTTATGCTGAGCGCGAAGCCGGTCGCGCTGGCCAACCCAAAAATCGTTGCGCCACCGTCGACTCATCAACCGGTCAACCGCGTGCCGGCATCGCGCCGATCGAAGCAACGGACCAAATAACAAATGCGATGCGCCGACCGCTCCTTCATCGGTCGTGTGCACGTGACTCCCGTGTGAGGACGCAGCTGCACACAACCGGTGAAAGGCGCACCGGCTAGGAGCCTGGGTTACGCGTTTGCGCCCGTTTGTACACGCCAAAGTGCGGCGTAGAGGCCGCCACCGGCAACGAGCTCGTCATGTGTGCCGGCTTCAGCGACCCTTCCGACTCGAGAACCCGGATCAGCGGTTCGAGAACCCGGATCAGCTTCGAGAACCCAGATCCGGTCGGCCTTCCGAACGGTAGAAAGCCGATGGGCAATCATCAAGACCGTTCGCCCCTCACCGACGTGTTCGAGCGACCGTTGAATCGCAGCTTCGGTCTCATTGTCGACGGCGGAAGTTGCTTCATCGAGCAGCAGTACAGCCGGATCACGTAAAACGGCGCGTGCAATTGCAATCCGCTGGCGCTGGCCGCCCGACAGTTTCACACCGCGTTCGCCTACGACGCTGTCATATCCATCCGCCAGGCCGATCACGAACTCGTGCGCTTCTGCGAGTTCGGCGGCATGGCGGATTTCGGCATCCGTTGCACCGGGGCGTCCATAAGCAATGTTGTCGCGCACCGTTCCGGAGAACAGAAACACGTCTTGACTGACGAAACCGATCGAACCTCGCAGCGACTGATATGAGAGCTCACGCAGATCAACGCCGTCAAGACTCACAACACCTTCGCGGGGGTCATGGAATCTCAGCAGCAGGCGAACGAGGGTCGACTTTCCGGCACCGGTCGCACCGACAACGGCATGGGTTTCTCCGGCAGGAACGTCAATGTCGATGTGTGACAGCACATCAGATCCTTCGTTGTAGCCAAAGCGAACGCCGGCCAAGTTGAGGTGGCCCTTCGGGCGATCAGAAAGATCGAGCACGCCCGGAACCATCTCTTTGTCTGCGTCGAGCACGCCGAAAATGCGTCGTGTCGAAGCCATTGCGCGCTGGTAGAGGTCCAGAGTCTCCCCGATACGAGTGAGCGGCCACAGCAAACGTTGCGTCATGAACACGAGCACCGAATACAGCCCGACGGCGAGGGTGCCGTTCAGTACCTTGCTTCCACCGATCAATAACGTAGCGGTAAAGCCTGCCAGAATCGCCATGCGTATCAGTGGAACGAACGCCGACGAGTACCGAATTGCATCACGATTCGCGATTCGATATGCATCGGATTGCGTGCGTACGCGTTCGGCTTCCCGCTCTTCGGCAGCGAATGCCTTGATCGTCATCATCCCGCCGAGGTTTCCGGCGATCGTCGACGAAACGTCACCTACACGCTCACGTACGCGGTCGTAGTAAGGCCTCAACCGTCGCTGATAACCAAGGGAGCCGACCGCGATAATCGGTATCGGCGCAAATGCAAGTAGGGCCAGCTGCCATGAGGTGGCAACAAATACAGCGCCGATCAACGTAACGTTCCAGAACAATGCAATGAACGCGGGGGCACCAACATCGAGGAAACGCTCCAGTTGGTTGACGTCGTCATTGAGGATCGAGAGCAATCCGCCACTGGTTGTGTCTTCGAACCACGCAACGTCGAGTTGCTGAAGATGTCGATAGGTGTCGACGCGCAAATCATGCTCGACAGACTGCGCAAGGTTGCGCCAAATCAACTGTGACGCATACTGGGACGCCGACTCGATGATCCAAACGATGAAGTTGATGCCCGCAAGAACGAGGAGCTGCTGATAGCGGGTCGCGTCAGGCAGAACGCCCGCCACGAATGAGGCACTGCCACGCACAATGACGTCAACCGCAGCTCCAATCAGCAGCTCCGGAAACACATCAGCTGCCTTATTGATGGTCGTACACAGCGTCGCAAGCAAGACGCGCTTGCGAAACTTCGTGCCGTAATGCCACAGGCGGCGTAGCGGCGTAGCGGCGGTCTCGCGAATGTATGGCTGCGGTTCGGACATCGCTGAACAGGCTACGTGATGTGATTCAAGGCACGATTTGCGCCTTACCCCGCCCTTGAACCGTTCCTGCTGATCGCACTGCGCGGACGAAGGTCCGCTTCAGCGCGCCGTGCATCGCTGCACGCGCCGCATTTGCACCAGGCCCCCCGTGCACACCTCCACCGGGATGTGCGGCCGCCGACGCCAGATACAGATGACGGATCGGCGTTTCAGGGCGAGCGAGACCGGCTATAGGGCGAAACACGAATTGTTGATGCAACTGAGCCGTACCGCCAGTCACGGCTCCTCGACGCAGATTGCTGTTTTCACGCTCGAACTTGTCGGGACCATTCACCCTCCTTCCATGCACGAGGCCGCCGAAACCAGGCGCAAGTGCTTCGACTCGCGCTTGCATGCGATCTACAAAGGTGGTCAGCTCGCTTTCCGTCCACCGAGTCGTCTGAGGAATGTGGGTATACGCCCAGGCCGTTTCTTTCCCTTCTGGTTGACGGGTCAGATCGATCATCGACTGCTGACCAAACAGCATGAACGGATTAGTCGGAACAATACCGCGAGCAAGTTCGGACGCAGAAACTGAAAGTTCATCGACGCTTTCTGCGATGTGCAGCGTGCCCGCGCGGCGCGCATCCGACGCGTCCCACGGAACGGGCGCGTCGAGATTCCAATCGACCTTCACCGTTGCGTTGTCCCACTGAAAGCGCTTGATGTCGTCGAGAACATCATTGGGCACAACGTCGCGCGGCAGAAGCTTCAGATACAAGGTCGGCGCATCGACGTCTGCAAGCACCGCGCGTCGTGCCGAGAGCTTGTCACCGTCGGCAAGTTCAACGCCCACCGCGCGTCCTCGCCGCACTGCAACCTTCGCGACGCGAGCGTTGCAACGAACGGCGCCACCACGTTCCTCGAGCCGTCGAATGAGCGCAGTGGTCAAGCTGCCCGTTCCGCCTTCCGGAGATGGGAAGCCCAAGTCTTGGCCGACGGCACCGAGAATCCATCCAAGGAACCCGCTGAGCGGGGATTCAGGAAGCAAATCGGCGTGCAACGCGAGACCGGCAAGTAGACGCTTAGCCTCCTCTGTTGCGAAATGCTCCTCGCCCATACGACGCACCGGGAGCAGTGACATACGTGCCAACCGAAGGAGGTCTTTCCACGCAAGCTTGTGTGCCAAGTGCATCATCGGACGCACCGGCGGAAACGGGGTGAACAGTGTCGCAAGTAAGTCGTCACCGACTTCATCCCAGAGCGCCTGCAGCCGGCGCCACGCATCGCCGTCAGCACCGAGACTTTTCGCGGTCTCGTTGATGTCTTGGGAAATAACCGGACACGACCCGTCGAGTGCGGGATGCGCCAGCACCAACGGCGCTTGCTTCCAACGTAAACCGTATCGTTCCAGCTCGAGCGATTTAAACACGGGCGATGCTGCACCGAGCGGGTGAAATGCGCTGCAGTGATCGTTGACGTACCCAGGCTCAATGAGCTCTCCCGAACGCGCTCCGCCACCGGGCTCACTATGCGCCTCGACTACCAGAACGGTCCAGCCATCATCTGCCAGCATGTTCGCTGCCACGAGACCGTTTGGGCCGGATCCGATCACGATTGCGTCAGTCACTCGAACCTTTCTAGGAGCCAGTCAGTAATTAGGTGCGCGGTTACAACGGCCGCCAGTTATTTACGTGTCACTGCACTCGCGGTCCTGCGGTGGGTAAGGGTTTGTCACAACGTAATCCTGGGTAACTCAGATCTCAGATCAATCCGGACAGCAACATCAAATATATCGAATTACCATGATGTGCGGTCTCGAGACTCGGACCAGGCGGGGCCAGCGGATTGAACAGCACAACTGACGCACACAATTTCAGGCGTTTGTTCGAATTCGCTCCGGGCCTGTACCTCGTTCTCGATCCGCAGCTCTACGTCGTGACGGCAACAGATGCGTACCTACACGCGACATTCACGCTGCGAGAGGCGATCGTCGGCCGGCACGTATTCGACGTCTTTCGGGACAATCTTGGCGACTCGCACGCGGACGGCATCAAGAACTTGGGTCATTCATTGGAGCGCGTGAAGCGAACGAAACTGCTCGACAAGATGGCCCTGAAAAAATACAGCGACCATCGGTTGGAGAACAATCGCGCAGATAATGAGGCTCGCTATTGGAGTTCGGTCAACAGCCCAGTGCTCGATGCCAACGGTGAGCTGAAGTTCATCATCCACTGTGTCGAAGACGTGACCGACATCGGGGGCGGGACGACTGTGACGGTCGAAATGCCGGCGGCTACAACGCCTATCGACATCCGAACAACTCTGCCGAATGAAGGCACGCACCATCAAGAGGGCACGGTCAGCATTGTGTACGTAGAAGACACGCCTGACAACATTCTGTTGGTTCGCGCGATTCTCAAGATGCGCCCTGCGATCAAGTTCATCACCGTCGAAGAAGGAATACCTGCGCTCGGCGTAATTCGCCGTGTGCAACCGAACCTTGTGTTGCTTGATCTTCACCTACCCGACATCAACGGCGACGAAGTCTTGCGACGGTTGCAGGCTGACGCGGAAACGCGAAATATACCCGTGGTGATGCTAAGTGCAGATGCCAGTAAGGGTGCTGCCGACAGACTCATCGCCGGTGGCGCACGCTCGTACATGACAAAACCCGTCGGCATAGATGAGCTGTTGGAATTAGTGGACAGTCACGTTTCACATTCGGAGAACGCCCGCTAACCCCGTTGTCAGCCGCCTGTTACGTAGAGCGTGATTGCACGTTCGGTGAAACTGTGCGTTCCTCGGATCGCGAGTACCAGCGGCCCAGGCGGAGTCGATGCCGGCAACACAAACGAGCTGTCGTTCAACGTTCCGGTCGCCGACGCATTGAATGTGTGCACCACAGTAGAGCGGTCGAGCACTTGCACCGGCTCGTTCGACAAGAAACCTGAACCCGTGAATGTGATCGTGCCACCCGGTGCGATGGCATACGCACCCAGCTCGACGGAGTTGTAAATCTTCGCATAAGTAAACGCTGTGGTCGCGGTCGCGCCGCTGGAGGCTCCCTTCGCGGCAACCTTTACTTCGCCCGCCGCTGCGAACGGAGCGGCCGTGCGCTTCGAAAAGGCGCCATCAGAATCAGCATCGACATTTCCAACTGAACTCGTACCGAATGTAAGAGCAACCGGCTCGCCCGGAACAAACCCGGATCCCTCGATTACAACATCGGAACCACCCGGGCCGTAGTAGCTACTGAGCTTCAGGCCCGGGTAGAAGGCGGCAATGCCGATCTCCACGGTCGAGTTTTTTGCTGTGAGATTGCCCGCGAACGTGTAGCTGGCCGGGCCCGCAAACGGAAGCGCTCCGCCGTCAAGAGTGAAGCCGCCGGCGGCGTCGACAATGGCCGTGCCGATCACCGTGGTTCCACGCTTTGCGGTCACCGTTTCACCCGGAGCGAAGCTATCGCCCGTGAAGCTCACCTTTGCACCGGCTTTTCCGTACCAGGTACTAGGTGTGACGTTTGGCGAATACGGAGCGAGCCCGATGGAGACCGACGCAGTTGCACCGCTCAGAGCTCCCACAAAGCTGTAGTTGGCGGAGCCGACACCATAAGGAAGTGTCATGCCGCTCAGATCGAAGGTGCCAAGGCTGCCGACGAGCGCCGAGCCGGTCACCGTTCCATTGAGTGAAACCGCAACGGTCTCCCCGCTTGCGAAACCGTCGCCCGAGAACATCACGGGCTTGCCGGATTGGTCGTACCAAGTGCTCGGCGAAACGTTTGCGTAGTACGGCGCAGGAGTGATGCTTGTTTCGGCCTTTGCCTTCGACTTTGCACCTGCGAGCGTCACGGTAAACGCCTTTTCAGCCGGCTTCGGAAACGGAAGTGAGAGCTCAACAGCGTTCGTTGTGCCCAACGTGTCCGCTGTCGCTTCAACGGATGTGTCACCCAGCTTCACCGTGACGGTCTCGCCGGGAGCGAAGCCACCACCGGTGACGTGAAATGGGATTCCGGGCTTCACGTAGTAACCGTCAGAGCTGACCGTCGCGCTGTATTCGCCGGCGGTAATCGTCACTTCGGCGAGTGCGTTGCTCGATTGGCCGCGTAGGCCATATGTAATCGGACCCTTTGCGTCGAACGGAACAATGATCGGCGCGCCGATTACTGCGCCGGCAGTGTCGGCCGGGGTCGACGCGAGCACCGCTGTGTCTTGAGCAACCGCGCCCTGAACAACGTCGATCATTTCACCCGGTGCAAATCCCGTCCCGGAGACGACAACCGGATTGCCGCCGAGCAAGTAGTACGTCGACGCGGACGCCGTCGGCGTGTATTTACCAATCGTGATCGTCACGCTCGACTTACCGCCGCTGGTGGCGCCGACCGCGGTAAGAGTGAGCGACGCCGTTGCGCTGAATGGAATTGCCAAAGGACCGATTGTCACAGCACCGAATTTGTCGGCTACACCACTTGCGGTTATACCAGGTGCAGTCAGGTTGACCGTCTCACTCTTTGCAAAGCCGGTCCCTTTGATCGTCAGTGGTGCTCCGGCGTGGGCGAAGTACTCGGACGGCTGAATCTGAGGAAACAGAGCGCCAATCGAAATTCCAGTTGACGTCTCGGCGTGAGTCGAGCGGCCGACGAAGCGGAAGTTGAGCGAAGCACCTGCTGAGTAAGGCACCGTGTAAGCGCCGGCATTCGCGAATGCGCCGCCGGCGTCGACAACAAATGTCTTCGCAGCGACAGCCGCCGTGCCGGCGAACACATCAACGGTTTCGCCACCCGCAAAGCCTGCACCCGTGAAGCTCACCGCATCACCCGGCATTGCGTAGTACGCCGAGGGCGAGACGCTCGGGAAGAACTGTCCGATTGACACGGTTAGAACCGAAGTGCCGCCGCTCTCCACACCGACAAGGTGCAACTCGCGGGACGTGTTCGCCCAGGCAAGGGGGATTACAAAGCCGCCGACGGATTCGAACTTGGCGTTTGCCGGAACGGCAAGGCTCGAAACAGCGGGACCGGTTGCCTCGCCGACTTTTACAGTTTCGCCAGGCTGATAACCGTTACCGGTAAACGAAAGTGTTTGGCCCGGGAGTAAGTAGTACGCCGACGGCGAAGCGCTCGGATAGAACGCGTCGATATAAAAATAGTCCACCGCCTTCGCTCCTGAACCTTGACCCGTCCCGGTCAACTGGTAGCTATCCGGCTTCGCCTTCGGAACGGTGATCGAAGCGCCCGTGAAGGCGCCGGTAGCGTCGGCGGTCGCGCTTGCCGACGCCGAGCCGAGTTCGAGCTTCACTGCTTCAGCCGGCGCGAATCCGCTCCCGGCGACGACAACCGGCGTGCCCGGCATGTGCGCTGCCGCCGTAACCGTTATCGACGCGGCGAACGGCGTCACGTAGTAAGTGTTGGTCGCGCGGAGGTCGTTGGTCAGCCCTCCGACTCCCACAGCATTGATTGTCACCGCACCCTGCGGCGAACCCACAGGAATCTCGACGTTGATAGGACCGAACGAATTGCCGGCGCCGACGGTTGCCTTGGGAGCATTGGCAGGCACCGCGCCGTCGCCGGCGAAGACAGCCACTTGCGTGCCGGGTTGGAATCCCCCGCCGCTCACCACGACCGGACCTGCGTGGCCGCTGAAGGCACTCAGGGTGAGGTATGTCTCGCCGTAGGCCGATACGGCTGCGGACGCCCTTGCGGTGAGTTCTGAGGGGACGGTTGATACAAACAGCAGCGCGAGGCTGCTAACGGCTGCGACTAGCGCACGGGAGGTCTGCTGCACGATCGCACTTCATAATCCGAAAAACGCGAACGTTACAAATTTATGACGGAATAAATCGTCTATTTCCGACATAATTCCTCAGATATAGCTGAGCCGTCACATTCCGCCGTTGTCTTTGGCGAGCTGACGCACGGCTTCGACGATTGCGCCGCGATCGATCCCACATGCCGCCATGAGTTCTTGTGGCTTGCCCGAACCGGGCAATTCGGTCACCGCGAGTTGCTGCACCTGTAGCGAACGGCCGGCACGGCTGAGTGACGCAATAACGGCCTCGCCAAGGCCGCCCTCACGCCAGTGATCTTCAACTGTGACCAGGCGCCCGCCGGTCGCATCGACGGCTTCGAGGAGACCCACTTCGTCGAGCGGTTTGATCGAATACAAATCGATGACCCGAACATTGGTGCCGCCGGCTGCAAGTTCATCCGCGGCCGCGATTGCCTCGTGCAAAGTGATACCTGCACCGACAACAGTAACTTGGTCGTTGTCAGACGAACGAACAACCTTTGATCCACCAATCGGGAACTGTTCGTCTGCTCCGTACAGAACGGCAGTGTCCGCGCGCGTTGTGCGCAAATAGGAAATGCCCGGATTCTCAGGAAGTTGCGCGACGAGTGCAGCCGTCGACGTTCCGTCGGATGGGTAAAGAACAGTGCTGTCACGAATTGCGCGGAACTCTGCAAGATCTTCGAGTGCCATTTGAGACGGGCCGTCTTCACCGATCGACACCCCCGCGTGTGAACCGGAGATCGCCATATCTGCACGGCTCACGGCGGCCATGCGAACAAAGTCGTACGCGCGGCTGAGGAATGCGGCAAAGGTTGTCGCGAACGGCTTCCAGTGGCGCACTTGCAAACCAACAGTCATCGCAATCATTTGCTGCTCGGCGATGTAGACCTCGATAAAACGACTTTTGTCGACCTTTTCGACAAGGTCGGTGTATGTCGAGTTCGACACTTCGGCATCGATCGCGACGACGTCGTTTCGTGCTGCAGCAACTGCAGCAAGTGCCTCGCCATAGGCCTTGCGAACGGCGACCTTTGAGCCCACTTCGTACTTGGGAAGCTCCGGCGTGCCGATCGTGACCTCGCGCTGCTTGCCCGGCGCAGGCGACTGCACCTTGATGACATTGTTGCGAATGCCCCCGAGCTCCGCGACCGCCGCGTCAGGATCTTTCAATGGCTGTCCGTGGAAACCGTTCTTGTCTTCGACCGCCGCAACGCCCTTGCCCTTGAGCGTCTTGGCGACAATGACCGTGGGTTGACCCTTCGTTGCAATCGCTTCTTCGAATGCCGCGCCGATCGCGTCGACATCGTGACCGTCGATCTCGATTGCGTGCCAGCCGAACGCACGTGCACGGTTGCTGTAAGACGCAAGATCCCATCCGTGCATTGTTTCGCCGCGCTGGCCAAGCCGATTTACATCAATGATTGCAGTGAGGTTGTCAAGGCCCGACTTGCCTGCGTGTTCGAACGCTTCCCAGATTGAACCTTCGGCCATTTCGCTGTCGCCACAGAGGACCCAGGTTCGGTACTCGAGCTTCTCCAGCACCTTGCCCGAATACGCGATGCCGACGCCGATCGGCAGACCTTGGCCGAGCGAGCCGGTCGCAACGTCGACCCATGGAATCAGCGGCGTCGGGTGGCCTTCGAGGCGGCTGCCGAATTTGCGGAACGTAAGCAGCTCGGTGTCGTCAATGGCACCGCACGCTTTGAAGAACGCGTAGACGAGCGGCGACGCGTGACCCTTTGAGAAGATGAGGTGGTCATTGTTCGGCTCGTCGGGCTTGTCGAAGTCATAACGAAGGTATTCGGCCGCCAGAACCGCTATGAGATCGGCAGCGGACATCGACGAAGTCGGGTGGCCCGAACCTCCCGCGGCCGCAGCGCGGACTGAGTCGACACGCAGTTGCTGGCCAAGTTCACGTAGCTCTTCAGTAGTTGCCATGGCGATGAATCTACCCTCAGCCAGGACTTTCATATCCGAGCCAATCAAAGCCGCAGGTCACTACGCAGGTCCTTTGGATAGTTTCAAGCCATGAGCAGGCGGATCGGCATTGCAATCGTGATTGTTACCGCTCTCGCGATCTTCGTCTTCGCTGCTCCACTCGCATACGCCGTCGCACGCCTGTACCAGGACCAAGAAGTCATTCAACTCGAGCGGGAGGCAACCGAGGCATCGCTGTCACTCGTCGGCAAGCGAATCGATGGTTCGGCTCCGATCACTATGCCAACCGTCGGGCATCACAGATCACTCGCGACCTACACCGCAGACGGCCAAAACATCGGCGGCAACGGTCCTCGAACTGCGGACAGTTCGGTGATGCAAGCGCTCAACGGCGAGGTTTCCGAGAATCATGACGGCGGCGTTCTCGAAGTCTCTGTGCCGGTGATCAACAATGAACACGTCGTAGGGATCGTGCGCGCCGCTTCGCCGGATTCGGCAGTCCGCCAACGCACGCGGGCGACTTGGTTCGTTATGTCGCTCATCGGCGCCGCTGCGCTTCTGCTCGCGGCAGGCGTCGGGGCACTCGTCGCCCGCCGGCTGGCGCGACCGATCCGTGAAATCACAAAGATCGCCGACCGTCTCGGTGAGGGCGATTTTTCGGAACGCGCGCAGCGGGCCGGCATTCCTGAAGTCGACCAGGTTGCCGACACCCTCAACGCGACGGCGACTCGCTTGGATGAAGTGCTCTCGCGCGAGCGTGCTTTCAGTGCAGATGCGTCGCACCAGCTGCGCACGCCACTCACCGGTCTGCGTTTGCAGATCGAAGGTGCACTCGTGGATGAAGCCTCTGATTACAGCGCGGTCCTGACAGAATCGTTGACGGAAATTGACCGGCTCGAGGCAACTATCGACGATCTATTGGCGCTCGCGCGCGATGCTCGTCCGCCGACGCAGCGCCTCGACGTAGACGAATTGTTCAACGAAACCTATGCCGCATGGCGCACCGCAGCACAAAAGCAGCATCGAGCATTACAGCTTAAGACCGAATTTCAACTTCCGGATGTTCATGCGTCAGCTCGCGCCGTACGTCAAGCGATCAATGTCGTGGTTGACAATGCACTGAAACACGGTGCAGGGACGGTCACTTTGCACGCAAGGGGATCAGGCGGTGGGCTCATCATCGACGTAAGCGACGAAGGACGAAACCGAATCGAGAACGCGACTGCAATCTTCGACCGGCGCAGCGAATCTGCGAGCGGTCATGGAATCGGCCTTGCACTGGCGCGAAGCCTCGTCGAGGCCGAAGGTGGACGGCTGGTGCTCCGAAGCCCTGGCCCCAACACGACGTTCAGCATTGTGTTTCCCGCCTACAAGGCAGCACCCGCTGTTTCCACCTCGAGTCTGTAGCCCACTCCGCGAATAGTTGTAATTCGACTCGCTGCATTCGGGTTGTCGACTTTACGGCGAAGCGCGGAGATATGAATATCAAGCGTCTTGGTGGAACCGAACCAGTTCTCATCCCAAACACGAGAAATTGCCTCCTCGCGCGTCACAACCTTGCCCGCGCGCGCAACCAGCAATGCCAGCAAGTCGAATTCTTTCGGCCGCAAAGCAACCTCTGAATCTTGGACGAACACGCGCCGCGTATCGGTGTCGAGATGCAACGAACCGACAGTCTGCACGCATTCAGGCTCCATCGCGCCATAACGCAACCGCGCTCGAATGCGCGCCATTAGTTCTGCGAGACGAAATGGCTTCGTCTGATAGTCATCTGCGCCGGCATCGAGTCCGAGAACAACGTCAACTTCTTCTTGTCGCGCGGTCAGAATCAGGATTTGCACAGACGGATAAGAATTGCGCAATCGGCGACACACGTCGAGACCGTCGCAATCGGGAAGCCCGAGATCCAGAACGACGAGGCGTGTCGTCTCGGATGCGGTCTCGATCGCGGCCTCGCCGGTCGGCACCCAGGCAACGTTATAGCTGTCACCGCGAAGCGCCTTGACGAGCGACCCTCCGATAACTTCGTCATCCTCTACAAGAAGCACATCATTGGCCATCATCGCCGCAAATGCTACGAGCCGGAAGTGCCCTGGGAAGTATCCGACAGGTAAAAATTCGCCGCATTATCGTGAGGCTCTGTGAAACGCCTTGGAATTGCCGCACTGCTGAGTTTTCTGATCCTCTCCGGATGCGGATCTAAGAGTGACCAGCCCACCGTCAGCCAGTCTCCCAACGGATGCACCGAGAAAACGGCCCGAGACCTACGCCAAGATTTCATTACAAAGAGCGCTTTTGACGTGACGTGTGTGAAGGTTCTGGTGAACACGCAGTTTTTCTTCATCAATAACGATGACGAGACGCACACAGCAACGACTCAAGACGGCGCACCGGAATCGTTCGATGCGGAGCTGCCGAAGAAGAACTCGACGTACGCTCACTCGTTCACAAAGACCGGTAAGTATGAAATCAAGTGCAAGCGTCATCAAGAATCGATGACTCTCTTCGTCTTCTAGCGCGCTTGTGCGCTAACTCGCGATGCGGCCAATCCGTGAGATTTCGACAGCAGTCGTTTTGTCAGACCCGCTCGTCCTGATCACGTCTGGTTCGAACGCGCGACTGTACAACGATCCCCAACAGAATTACTGCGAGTCCGACTAGGGAGGACGCAAGAATTGGTTCGCCGATAAGTACGTAGACGTAGATCGATGAAAGAAATGGCGTGATGAAGATCATGTTCGACATCGATGCGGTATCGCCGTGCTTTAGCGCCAGGCCCCAGCACAGGAATGCAAGCCCGCTTGGGAATATTCCCAGCCAAGCCAGACCGCCAAGTTGCGAGAGTGATAGCGATGGGAAATGCGACGTGGCCACGGTGACGACCAATGCGTACAACAACGAGAAGCCGTAATACAACGTTGTGCTGGCGAGCCTGTCGTAGTTCTGCCTCTTGGTAAGAGCCGAGAACAATCCGTAGGCCACCGCTGCGGCAAGCGCGAGTCCAATACCTTTGACGCTCAGCTCGAATGAAACAAGATGGCCTTTCGTGGCAATGATCACAACGCCGAGAAAAGAGAATGCCATCGCAATGAGCTTCCCCGGCGTCGCTCGCTCTCGCAGAACAACGACGGCACAAAGCACAACCATTGCCGGCCAGGTGTAGTTGATGATGAATGCCTCTTGAGCGGGAAGAAAGGCAAGTGATGCCTGAAACAGGAATCGATAGGCGAAGACTCCAATAAGTGCCATATAGGCGAAGGTCACAAAGTCCTTAAACCGGTAGGCGCGAAGTATTACGATCTTGCGCTGCAATAAGCACACAATGCCAAGCGCGACAAATGCGAAAAACGTGCTGATGAGCAAAACCTGAATGTTTTCGAGGCTATCGAGAAGCAAACGCTCGACAGCGGCCCGGTGCGCGTCGAAGTTGGGGCGCAAGTGGTCGCACGTCGACCATTTCCGCCCCAACTTCTGAATTGGGGCCAGGTTCTGACCGCATTCAGTGCGAGGCTGGCCCGATGATCGACCCGGCATTGCGGATGTTGAAGCTGCTGTCATTGCTTCAAACGCGCAAATCGTGGCCTGGCGCTGAACTCGCCGGCCGACTCGAGGTGAGCGCGCGGACGTTAAGGCGAGACATCGAACGGTTGCGCGAGTTCGGCTACATCGTGAGTGCCACTCGTGGAACGGACGGCGGGTACCAGCTCGAACCGGGCGCCGACCTCCCTCCGCTTCTGCTTGATGACGACGAAGCCGTCGCAATCGCCGTCGGGTTGCGCACTGCGGCAAATGGTGCGGTTACCGGTATTGAAGAGACATCGGTGCGCGTACTCGCAAAACTGGAACAGGTATTGCCCGCGAGGCTTCGGCGGCAGGTGAACACGCTGAGCACATACACCGTATCAATGTCGATGCCCGGACCAACCGTCGACGCAGATGCCTTGACCGCTATTGCTCAGTGTTGCCGAGACTGGGAACGATTGTGTTTTGACTACCGAAGTCGGGACGAGGTCAATACAACCCGAAATGTCGAACCGAATCGCCTGGTGTGCCTCGGACGTCGTTGGTATTTGGTGGCGTGGGACGTCGAACGTCACGACTGGCGCACGTTTCGGGTCGACCGCATGTGTGATATCAGGTCGAGCGGCGCACGGTTCGCAGCGCGCGAGTTGCCCGCTACCGACGCAGCGGAGTTCGTTCGCAACTCGATGCGATCAGCCCCCCGTCGATTCGACGTCGTTGCGACCGTGCATGCAACACAAGATGATATCCGTGCGCGATTCGCGATGCGTGACGCCGTTGTTGAGCCCGTGGACGCCCGCTCCTGCAGGCTGACGATGTCGGGCGACTCCCTCGAATGGTTGGCAATGAGCTTGGGTGTACTCAATTTCCATTTCGAGGTGCATCAGCCGCCGGAGTTGATCGCATACATGGCCGTGCTTGCGGAACGTTTCGCAAATTCAACAAAAAGCACCTCCATGTGAGTCGACTCTTGAGCGTCCTCTGACGTTCCAATCGCAAGCCAGAAAAAGGCCATCGACGAGCGAAATCGCTTGTCAATGAAGTGACTTCATTTGACTCCGCCTTGCAGCGATGCTTGCGTAGATTCATGTTGTGACTGGAGGGAGGTAGCCGTGAGGCGCGAGAATTGATCGGCAGCAACATTGCTGTCCGTAAACCGTGGGCAATGGTGTGAGCCGGAATGTCGTAAGCAAGCAGAGCTGCGATGCCAACTGCTCCTGAAAACTCTACGCAGATGCCCGTTGTATTGCCGATCTACGCTGGTGGAATGAGCCAAATCACAAGCTGGCAGACACTTTGTAACGCGTTGTTCCTAGTCGATCCCATTTGCGAGTCCATTACAGGTGGGTGACAACGACGCCGGTTTCTCGACAATTGTTACTCGAGCCGCCGCCCTCAAATTATGACCACGACAACAAGCCCTGCACCGACCGCTCATAGAGCATGGCGCCTTATTCCATACGCATACCTCGCAATTCTGGCACTTGCGTTTTTTGCTGGAGTTAACGGCTCCGATACCGCATTTGGAGTCGTTGCTCAACCGTGGACAAACTTCTTCGGCGGTTTCTTGCTCTTTTTGGTTGCCGCGATTGTGAACACAGGGATCTTGATGGTGCTAGCGGCAAAACTTTCGAAGCGCTGAACAGTTAAGGACTTTCGCACGACGTCCTTTTAGAAATATTTCTACAAGCACTTTGCAACATAATCACATCGGCCATGCGCTGAAATCCGAGATCTAGCCACGAGACGCGAGATTCGAGCTGACTCTACGGATATCTCGGGAGCTATTCCGTAATGGTTGAGTCGTCTGACGTAACGACGACTTCGTCGTGCTCGGAGACTTCGGCAAGTTCGCCGGCAATTCCGCCGTCGTCAGTGAGGTCGAGTACGTCTTCGGATTCGAACTTGGCGGGCGGAACAATCTCTTCGAAGTTGACATCTCGAACGTCGATGACCTCGAGAGAATCGTCGATTTCAACAGGCATAAGAGAATTCTCGGTGGAGATCGAACGGTGCGAGGTGCGGAATTCGGCACGGGCTCGAAGGGTCTCTGCAACCGGCGACCCGAGCCGGTTTCGAGACTTGTCGGAAATGACAGTGATCATGGATCGGGCCGCATTCGCGTGTGCCGGCTCCTGAAGCCACGTCGACCACCCGGCCGGGTCAGCCTTCAAAGCATCCAGAAGTACGCTCTCAGCTGCCTTTACACCGCTGACGATGCTGCCGTCGATGGTGAGAATGGACTTGGACTCCGCAACATCTGCGGTTACTGGGTTATCAGCCAAAACAAGTACACAAAGCGCTAGCAGGCCTCGGTCGCGCAGGTTTTCGTTCAACTCAGTAATTACTTGCATCTATCGAGTGTGGCAGTCGGTTTGTCCGTTAACAAGGCAAAGTTTGACGCCCCAAACACGGCGAATATCCTGGAAATAGGTCATTTTTCCGCCCCGGGCGCATTCCACTTGGGCCCGAGTCCTTAAGCCTTT